>JAAZOE010000489.1 GCA_012797915.1 Candidatus Zixiibacteriota bacterium
CTCGATGGTTTCCACGGCGGTCTTGACATCCGCCGCCGGAGCCCAGAAAACTATCTGGGCGTCATCGGGCCCGGCCGATAGCAGGCGGCGGACGGCGGTCCAGTCGGCCTCGTCGAGAGTCCGGCCGTTCCATTCCGGGGCAAATGCCTCGGAATGGGTCATGTTCGGCTGTTCCAGGCAGGCGATGACTTTCAGGCGGCCGCTGAGTTCATCGGCGAAACACTGCCCCGGCTGGGTGAAGAACCCCAGCACACCGGCGAAGCCGGGCAGGTTGACGGCCACGATTCGGGATTTATCGCGGCGAGCCTGCCGCAGAATATCATTTTCCGTGTGCAATAAGTTTTGGTCGAGGTCGATCGAGGTCACCTTCCAGTCGTTGGGATCGGCCTTCCGGCACTTCAGTATCTTGCGAATTTCGAGCAGGGCCTTCTGTCGAAAGGCTTCGTTATGGGTCAGTTCCGGCAGCCATTTGATATGAGCAACCCCTTTGATTTCGACCCGGCTGCCCCCCTCGATGCTGACGTTGGTATCCTGGCGGGCGGCACCGATGCCGGTCCGGACCTTGCCGGTACTCCGAACCAGATAGCGCAGATAATGTCCGGCTTCAGCAACCTCGTCGGGGGTCTTCATGTCCGGGTAGGTGACGCTTTCGATGAGAGGCATCCCGAGACGGTCGGTCGTATAGGTCCGGACATGGCCGACATCGGAGACCTCGCGACAGGAATCTTCCTCAATACTCAACTGGATCAGGCGGACTTTCTTGCGGCGCAGGGGAATTTCACCGTCGATCCCAACGATCGCCGTCCGCTGAAAACCGGTCGGGATGGAACCATCGAGATACTGCTTGCGGGTGATATGCAGTTCTCCGACAATGTTGGTTTTCAGCAGCAGGGCCACTTCCAAAGCGATTTCCAGGGCTTCGCGGTTGATGGCGAACGGCGGGGTGTCATCGATATCGTAGGTGCAGGCGGTATGGTTCTGAATCCGGTAGATGATGTTCTTTTTCGTCCGGAATTCCATCAGGGCCGTTCCGTCGTATTCCCCCAGCTCGCTCAGGGTCGGCCGCATATGCCGGATCAATTCGGCGTCGCAAGCCCCCTTCTGCTGATAGTGACCCGCGGGGCAGCGGCAAAACAGCTTCTTGCGGGTTTTCAACTGCTGGTGAATTTCCAGGCCACATTTGAATCCCAGGGCAGAATACACTTCGGGACCGGCGTGCCGGCGGGGAACATACCCGATCGCTTGCCGGGACGCTGTATGGATATCCTTGCTTTTTTCGTCCTGCTTCATCGTCGGTCATACTCTTTCCTGCCCCGATCGGGGGCAGATTCGCGTTTCATCCGGGCGGGAAGGTACGATGATTCGGTCCGCTTTTCAAGTCCTTTTCTGGGCCCCGGGAAACGGATTCCAATGCCGCCGACCACCGCCGCCGCGGCGGGCGCCGTCCATCGGCATCGATATCGATCGGTATGGAGGATGACGGGACCGGATCATGCCGGCGCTTATTTTTAAGATTCATGAAGATTTTTTGTTGACATGTTTTGACATCGAGGGGCACCTTAGTGATGTACCGTTCATCTTTCATGGAGGAGATTTGGCAATGGCCAAGAAGAAAGCGAAGAAGAAAGCAGCCCCGAAGAAAGTCGTCAAGAAAATCCGTTGCCTGGGCAAAACCAAAGACGGGAAACGCTGCAAACGGATGGCGATCGCGCCGGCGAAATACTGTCATCTGCACAAGAAATAAGCTATCGTCATATTTCGCGTCAAGGCCGGTCGTGACACCGGCCTTTTTTTGGTTTTCTTCCTGGGGATCGATCCGACCTGTCCCAATGGACTTGCCAAATTCCGGTTTTGGACTATATTGAGGCAAACACGGCTCCGCGACCGCCGACGGCCCCGCCGAATCGTACCGGCCGCGATTACATCCAGGGTATGTGTCCATGACTTTCCATCACCTTCTCTTCATCGCCTTCCTTGTGCTGGCGACCGTGGGAACGCCGCTGCAATCGGCGGAGGAACCTTCGCCGAAAGAACTGCCGATCGGCCTGACCGGCGAGGAAATGACCCGTCTGCACGAGATCGGGGTCAATCATATCAATACCGCCCCGCCTCCGGGACCCGTCCGGGCCTGCGCCGAATGGGAACGGTCCAGCGGGGTCATCATCCGGTATCCGCTGGGAATCCCGGTTTCATTGGTGGCCGAGATGTCGGAAGATGTCATGATAACGACCATCGTGGCCAGTACGACCATCCGGACTCAGGCGATCAACACCTACACTGCCGGCGGGGTCAACATGGCCAACACGGAGTTCCTGATCGCCACCACCGATTCGTACTGGACCCGCGATTACGGCCCCTGGTTTGTTTTCAATGGCAATGGCGACCTGGGCATCGTCGACCACGTCTACAACCGCCCCCGGCCCAACGACGACTTGATTCCCTCGAAACTGGGCACGTTCTGGAGCCTGCCGGTCTACGGCATGAACCTGACCCATACTGGCGGCAACCACATGTGCGACGGCCTCATGCGGTCGATGTCCTCGGAGCTGGTATACGATGAAAACCCCACCCTGACGGAACACCAGGTCGATTCGATCATGATGGTTTTTCTGGGAAATGAATACGCCGTGCAGGATTACACCGAAACCAGCGGCATCCATCATATCGACTGCTGGGCCAAGTTCCTCAATCCAACAACCATCCTGATCAAGGATGTCGCCACCAGCGATCCCGACCATGTCCGGTACGATCAGCGGGCCGATTCCCTGGCCCGGATGATCAGCGCCTGGGGCCGGCCGTATACCATCGTGCGCGTCTTCTGCCCTGCCGGCGCGGCCTACACCAATTCCCTGATTCTGAACGACAAGGTCCTGGTGCCGACCATCGGCTCCACCTACGACACGACCGCCATTCGGATTTACCGCGAGGCGATGCCGGGATACGAGGTGCTGGGATTTTCCGGGTCCTGGCTGGACGATGACGCCATCCATTGCCGGGCGATGGGGGCCATCGACCGGTACATGCTGTATCTTGAACATACCCCGCTCCAGACGACGGGCGATACGCTGAACGGTTATCCGGTATCGGTTAAGATCGTGGCTCACTCCGGCGCCGACCTGATCGCCGATTCGTTAAAAGTGTTTTATCAGACCCGGTCGACCTATCAATCGGTGTCGCTGAACCCGACGGCGGTGGCCGATTCGTTTATCGCCATCATCCCGGCCCAGAGCGCGGGAACCGATGTCTCCTATTATATCCAGGCGGCGGATGAATCCGGCCGGGTGGAGACCCACCCGCTCATCGGCTCCGCCTGGGCGCATACATTCAAGATAAATCATCCGCCCGAGGTCACCTCGCCCTCGGCCTATTCCTCCTGGACCGAAAGCGACTTCCATTACCTCCCGACGGTCATCGATCCGGATGATACCCTGCTGACCCTGAGCTATGAGGATGTGCCCGGCTGGCTGCAACGGATCGATGACTCGCTGGTCGGCACGACCCCAGACAGCGCCGTCGCGGCCTCCTTCCAGGTCATCGCCTCGGATCCGTTTTCGAGCGATACGCAGACGGTGACAATCGCGGTGTATGTTTGCGGCGACGCCAACGCTGATGGAAATCTTAATGTGGCCGATGCCGTGTTCCTGATCAGCTACGTATTCAAGGCGGGGATGGCTCCGTCGCCGGTCGAGACCGGTGATGCCAATAACGACGGCAATATCAACGTCGGGGACGCCATCTACATCATTAACTACGTCTTCCGGGGAGGTCCGGCGCCGGTTTGTCCTTCGTTTTGAGGGTCGACGGAATTGATTGAATAATCGTTTTCGCCGGATGGGCAGGGAGAATCGGCCTCCGGCGAAGGTCAAATCGGTATCATCGGTCCAATAACAGGGCGGCGATCAACCTCAGGTTGTGCAATCTGTTATACCGTATTTATAACGTGTTGCTTGACCTATCGTTTCGATAAGGCCTGTTTTAACGTTTCCAATGGATACATGCCGACGTCAGTCAGGCGTTGCTTTCTACCCCGGCTCTATATATGTTGCCGAGGATATCGGCCGTCTATGCTATGACCATCTGCCAAGCAAGGAGAAACGCCCATGCGTCCCACCATCGCGTTCCTGAATCGGGACCTGATCGAGCGAATCATCGCCGAAGGCCGGGATATCCTCTGCCGGCTGGGGGTGACCATTCATAATCAAACCGCCCTGAGCCTTCTTTCCGACCACGGGGCCGCCGTGGATACGACTCGATTTCATGTCCGTTTCACGCCGGACCTAATCGATCGGGCGGTGAAAGCCGCCCCCAAAGGATTCAAGTTGTACGACGTGCTGGGCGAAGAAACGGTCGACCTGTCCGGCATGAAGGTCCATTATACCCCCGGATCGGCGGCGCTCAATATCCTCGATGGCGCCACCGGCCGGATGCGTCGGCCGACAACGGCGGATTATGTCCAGTACGTGAAACTGATGGGCGGGATGATGCATATCGCCTCGCAGAGCACGGCGTTTATCCCGGCTGATGTTCCCGAGAAGATTTCCGACAGCTATCGTCTCTATTTAAGTCTTCTGCACGGCGAAAAACCGGTCGTGACCGGGGCGTTCACCGTCGAGAGTTTCGGGGTTATGAAGGACATGCAGGTAGCCATCCGCGGATCTGACGAGAGGCTGAAAGCCAAACCGTTGACCATCTTTTCCTGCTGCCCGACCTCCCCCTTGAAATGGAGCGAGGTCACCTGCCAGAATCTGCTCGACTGCGCCCGGTATCATATTCCGGTCGAATTCATCGCCATGCCGCTTTCGGGATTCATCTCCCCGGTGACACTGGTCGGAACGCTGGTCCAGCATACCGCCGAAACGCTCAGCGGCCTGGTCATCAGCCAGTTGGCCAACCCCGGCACGCCGATCCTGTACGGCGGGTCGCCGGCCATCTTCGATATCCGCTACGAAACCACGCCGATGGGGGCGGTCGAAACGGAAATGATCGACTGCGCCTACAACGAAATCGGCAAATACCTCGGCCTGCCGACGCAGGCCTATATCGCCTTAAGCGACGCCAAACAAGTTGATGCTCAGGCGGGTTTGGAAACTTCCATGGGGGCCACATTGGCGGCGTTGTCGGGAATCAACAATATCTCCGGTCCGGGGATGCTCGATTTCGAAAGCTGTTTCAGCCTGGAAAAGTTGGTCGTCGACAATGAAATCTGCGGCATGACCCTGCGGATGATCGCCGGAATCGAACCGAAAGAGGATTTCCCTTCACTGCCGCATTTCGAAGAATTGCTTCGCGACGGCCATCTGCTGATATCCAAGCATACGCGCAAATACCGGCGCGAGGAGATCTATTTGCCGGGACCGGCGATCGACCGGGCCAACCGCGCCCGCTGGGCCGAAGAAGGTTCCAAGACGCTCATGGAACGGGCTGCGGCGCAGGTTGCCGAGATTGAGGCGGCCGCAGCACCCTCTCGCCTGCCGGAGGAAGTCAAACGGGAGTTAACCCGGCTGATGACGTTTGAGGCGCACAAATACGGGATGGACACGCTTCCCCGGTGATGATGAAGAAAGAGATTTTGAAAATCGCCGCGGCTGACCTGGTTCCCACCGGAGATAGCATCCTGGCCGCCCAGGGCGCCCTGCCGTCCGGCAAAATGCGCGCCGATATCAATACGGCGGTCGATGATGCCCGGAAACTATTCGTAGAATTAGCCGAACCGAAGGCGATCATGACCGAGATCGGAGCGGCGGAATTCGATTTGATATATCGAGGGACCGGGCGCAATAGTCAGCCGGCGTTACTGGATTTTATTCTGCCGCAAGCAAGCCATCTGGCGCTGATTGCGGCCACGGTCGGGCAGAAAGTGACGCAACGGATTGGCGAGTTGTTCGAATCGGGTGACTTTCTTTTGGGGGCGATGCTGGATGCCGCCGCCTCCGGCGGCGCCGACGAGGCCTCGCGGATGCTGGAACGGCTGTTTCAGGATCGCTTGACGGCGGAGAAGCGGATCGGGCCGATGGATGAAGTCTTTTGCTACAGTCCCGGGTATTGCGGGTGGCATATCAGCGCCCAGCGGCAATTGTTCGCCTATCTTCAGCCGGGGGTCATCGGCCTGTCCTTGCGGGACAGCTTCCTGATGGAGCCCGTGAAATCGATTTCCGGTGTCCTGGTTGCCGGATCGGCGGACATACATCAATTCGATGACACCTTCCCTTTCTGCACCGAATGCCGGACACGGTCCTGCCGGGCGCGGATGGGACGGACGCAAAAGAGACAATGATATTTAGCGGGAGATGATAGATGGAGCTTCTGAAACAGATTTCGCAGAGTCTGCAGGATGGCGATGACGAAAAGGTCGCCTCGCTGACGAAAGACGCCTTGACCGCCGGAATGACCGCGCGGCAGATTCTGGATGAATCGCTGATCGCCGGGATGACCATCATCGGCAACAAGTTCAAGGCGCATGAGATATTCCTGCCGGACGTGCTGTTGTCGGCCCGGACGATGTATGCCGGACTGGAACTGCTCAAGCCGCATTTTCTTAAAGATGACATCCCCAGCCGGGGGAAGGTCGTCATCGGGACGGTCCAGGGGGACCTGCACGATATCGGCAAGAACCTGGTCGGAATCATGCTCAAAGGGGCCGGGTACGAGGTGATTGACCTCGGTAACGATGTTCCCCCGGCCAAATTCGTCGATACGGCCGTATCGCAGGGGGCGGCGATAATCGGAACATCGGCGCTACTGACCACGACCATGCCGATGATGGCGCAGGTGGCCGGAATCTTGAAAGAACGCGGCCTGACCGGCAAGATCAAACTGATTATCGGCGGGGCGCCGGTAAGCGATGCTTTTGCCCGCGAGATCGGGGCGGATGCGTATGGCTTCGATGCGGTCAAGGCGGTGGAGATCGTGGATAGGTTTCTGGCGGGGCGGTAGATGGCTGGTTTGAGGGAACGGATTGCCGCCGGTGAAATTCTGGTTGCTGATGGCGCCATGGGGACGATGCTGTTTGCGAAAGGGATTGCCCCCGGAAGTTGTCCCGAGGCGGTCAATCTTGACCGTCCGGAACTATTGCGGGAGATCGCTTCTGAGTACCTGGCCGCAGGGGCGGATATCATCCAGACCAACACCTTCGGCGGGTCACCATTGAAACTGGCCATGTATGGACTTGAAAACCGTGCGGAAGAGATTAACCGAGCCGCAGTGGAAGCGGTGCGGGCGGCGGTGGGAAATCGCGTCTTTGTTTCCGGCTCATGCGGCCCCAGCGGGAAAATTCTCAAGCCGTTCGGCGACACCGAACCGGAAGCGGTTTACGAGAGTTTTCGAACTCAAATGAAATGCCTGACCGAAACCGGGGTGGATGTCGTTTGCATCGAAACCATGACCGATATCACCGAGGCAACGCTGGCGATCAAGGCGGCCCGGTCGGTCTCCCCCACTATTCCAGTCATGGCGACGATGACATTCGATAAAATTCCGCGCGGGTTCTACA
>JAAZOE010000490.1 GCA_012797915.1 Candidatus Zixiibacteriota bacterium
CAAGGTGATTCGATGGTCCCGTGCGAGATTTCGCGCGTCAGCCTACGGGCGGCCTTCGTCTTGGGTCCTAATGGTCAAACCACCGCCATGAATTCTCCGGCGAACAATCAGCCGTACGCCACGTTTCTTGGCCCACTGCCGGAGGTGATGGCGGGATCACTGCTGTTTTTCCGCGATCCCAAGTTTCCGGCGGATCTGGCCGGCCCGAATCCAATGGGCCGTTCGACCCTTCCATGGTTTGCCATTGAAGGAATTGTCTATACGCACCCGGATGATTCCGGATACCGCAAAATAACCTGCCGGGTTTCCCCCTATTTTCAATTCGATGCCGGAATTGGATTTCAGATCAACCGAAGTGAGGACGTTATCATAAAGGATATATCGCCCAGCGTAACTCATCCTGTCCTACCCCGGGATACCATCGAGTTCTCTCTTTGGTATCGAGTCACTCAGTCGGGTATTTCGCGGATATCTCTGCACTTCCAGACTTTCAACCCCGACTATGGCAAGAGCGACGGTCCTATCGGCTACCCCGAACTAGATGAAATCGGCACCTATCTGCCTCTTTACCTCGGATATGATCGGGATATGACATTGCTCTTCATTACTGACCAAAATCCTTCAGATAGGGGAAGATATGATCGCGCGGGCAAATGGAATGATTCGAAACGGTGGTTGATTCAACAACAAAGGGATCCGCGGGTTGAGTGGATCGGCAGTTTACCTTCAATACCGAAAGAATGGAAACCGTTCGAGAGCGAGGGGTTCGATAGAGTCATGAATTACGGCCGCCAGCCGGTGGAGGTCGCACCCACAGAAGATGGACGGTAAGCTTTCGGCTCGACGGGCGCCGGGGTCTTCATTTTAGCCGGATGAGGCAAACAGTCGCGCGAAGCCGGGGTAGGGACCCAGCGGCAGGATATCGAAACTGATTAAACCCGCCTGCACCAGAGGCAATGAATCCAGCGCGCGCCGGGCTTCATCCATGTCCGCACATTCCAGCATGATGACGGCGATCGATTGTTCCTCGTAAAAATAAAGCTCGCGGAATATCCCGGCTTGATATAACTCCCAGGCCCGTGCGGCCTCGGGTTTCAGATGCGGCTGGAACTGCTCCTCGGTGACGCCGGGGGTTTCTTTTTCGATGGCCAGGAATTTCATGGGCTCCGCTCCCGCGTTGTATGGTTGTTGGGCGTTAACCGATGCCTCTGAGATCACCCCACAAGAACCCATCTGTCGTCCCCGCCGCGGCGGGGACTATAGGTGGGGCACCAATGATTTTGGCCTTCTACATATCGAAATCAGCGGAGGGCGACTGGCTGAGCACCTCGAAATATTCGGCGCGGGCGTCTTTGGGGACCGACCGTCCGGTCATCAGTTTCTTGACCCGAATGACGATATGATGCTTGCCGGTGATTTCGATGATGTCATCGACTTTGACGTCGTGAGCCGGTTTGGCCTTGCGGCCGTTAATGGCGACATGGCCGCCCTCGGCCAGTTCCTTGGCCACGGTGCGGCGTTTGATGAGGCCGCAGTCGGAAATGAAATTATCGAGGCGCATCAGCGCAGTTCCGGCTCCCGGATGTCGAGGTAGACGTTTTTCTTCAGTTCCGCGACCCATTTCTCCACCATCCGGCCGACCTTCTCCTGGCGGGCGAAGTTGCGGATGATGTCGAAATCCCGGTCCATGTCCAGCGGCCGTCCCGGCTGACGGTCGAGCAGTTTCAGGATATGATACCCGGCCTGGGACGGGACGGGGGGCGTGATCTGCCCGGTATCGATGGCTGACAGCGGTTCCAGAAACTCCGGCCGTAGTTGTTCGAAAGTCATTTCCGGCAGTTCGCCGCCGATGCCGCGGGAGGAGTCGTCATCGGAGCTGCGCTTGGCCAGTTCGGCGAAATCGGCGCCGTTTTTTAATTCCCGGTACAGCGAATCGGCCGTGTGCAGCGTCAGGGCGCTGTCGGCGGTCGATGCGGCGACCGGGAAGAGCACCTGGCCGACATCGACGCTGTCGCGGAAGCGGGTGAAACATTTGATGATGTGCCAGCCGTACTCGGTCCTGACCAGGCCGGAAATCTCGCCGGCCTGCAGGTTGAAAGCGGCCCGACCGAACTCGGCCACGACCTCTTCGCGGCGGATGAACCCGATCCGTCCGCCGACCACGCCGGGGGCGCGCCCGGCGAAGGAGGCGGCGATGTCGGCGAATTCCTTGCCCTCCATCGCCTGCAGGCGGGCCTCATCGGCCAGCCGTTTGACCGAATCCTCGGTTTGCGGCGAAATCTTGAACTTGATGACGATATGAGCCAGCCGGATTTTGCCGGGCATCTGCGGCAGGGAATCTTTCTGCCGGGTGTAGAACTCCTCGGTTTCCTGCCGGGAGACGGTGATGCCGCTCAGTTTCTGATTGACGATGCGCTGTTTGAGAATCTGGTCGCGGATTTCCGGACGGTACCGCTTTTCCAGCGATCGTTTGGTCAGGCCTTCCTGCCGGAGTTGTTCGACGAAGGCGTCCTCGGAGGGAAACCGTGAGGCCAGCGAGGCGATATGCTCATCGAGGGCGGCCTGGACTTCGGCGTCGCTGGCGGTAATGGAGGTATCGTCCTTGGCGGCCATCAGGATGAGTTCATCATTGATCATCTGTTGCAGCATGTCGCGGGCGACCTGATTGGGGTCGATGCCGCTGCGGTCTCCGGCCGAGAGCAGGTACATCTGCACCTGGTTGGCCAATTCGGAGGAAAGGATGACCCGGTCGCCGACGACGGCGATGATTTTTTCCGCGATCTCCGCCTGTGCCGGAGGGGAAACGAGGGCGGCCCCGATGAGCATCATCAGGGCCGCGCCGATCATACGTAGCTTCATACCGGCCTATCTGGTCTGGGTGGTGTCGCGTGAGGCGTATTTATCCTTGTCGACGCTGGCGGCCAGGGCATCCTCATAGACCTCGATCGCGACCCGATTGCGCATATCCTTGATCCAGCCGTTGTACAACGAATCTCCCTTGGTTTTGGTGAGGACCTCGACGATCCGCCCCTTGACCAGGTTGAACGGCTGGACTTCCGGTTCCAGCCGCTCTTTGACGAAGACGACCGAGAACCGGCCCAGGGTTTTGATCGGGCCGGCCACGCCGCCCGGTTTGAGGTTGGCGACGGCATCGAACAGTTCCGGGAACTGGTTGCGGTCGATCACCCCCAGGTCGCCGGAGAGCTGCCGTTTGCCGGGACGCAGCGTTTCCCGCGCGGCAATACCCCGGAATTGCTCCTCAGTGCGCAGGGTGCTGCGATACTTGAGGGCCATGCCGCTGTCGGCCACCTGGATTTCGATCAGATGGAAGCGCAAGGGGGCGGTGAAGTCGGTCTGGTGGGTGTCATAATATTCCTGCAGTTCCCCCTCGTTGAGCTCGGCGGCGTAGGGAATCGAATCGTTGCGCATGACATCGGCCATGGCCAGCTCCTTGAACTGGCTCAGCTTGGTTTTGTATTCGGGCGAACCTTCCAGTCCCTCGGCCTTGGCCTCCACGGTCAGGATGTTCATGAACGACATTTGGAAGATCATTTCCCTGAGGGAATCCTGTTTGTCGAAATCGGGTTGGCGGTCCGGCGGTACCCGCCGCAAATTGGTCAGGTACTCACCCAGGGTCAGCTGGCCGCCGCTGAACCGGCCCAGGACCAGCTCCCGCTCTTCCTTGTCCAGCTGGTTGAGGTCGATGTTATTGCGCCAGCGGGGACGGCCGGCGACCGTATCGGGATAGAGAAATTCCAGTTTCTTGAGCACGAAATCGCAGGTCGGCGTTTCCACCGTGATCGGATATTTCTGGCGTAACTCCTTGGCATAGTCCTGCAGGAGGGTGCGCTTGCGGCGTTCGATGATGAGTTTGCGGATCTGGTCTTTCGATTCGGCATAGCCGGGCTGGTGCTCCACCTGTCGACGGTCGATCACCTTGATGATATGATAGCCGAAATCGGTCTTGACCGGAGCCGAGATCTCTCCCGGCTTCATCCGGAAGGCCGCTTCCTGGAAATTGTCCACCATGGAGCCCCAAGTGAACCAGCCCAGGTCCCCTTGGTTGCGCTTGGCGCTGGGGTCGGTCGAATACTGCGTGGCCAGTTCCTCGAAAATCCCGCCGGCTTTCAGTTTGTTCAGAATTTCCTGGGCTGTCGCTTCGGAATCGACCAAGATATGGGAGGCCTTGATTTCCTCCC
>JAAZOE010000491.1 GCA_012797915.1 Candidatus Zixiibacteriota bacterium
ATGACGGGCCGCTGTTTGCCGCCGATTTTCGCCTCAAACGATGCCGGGTCGGAATTGTTACCCTGTCCGCTTGTCGCTCGGGCGAACAAGTGAGCATTCCCGGCGAGGAATCGACCGGGTTAGTCCGGTCGCTTCTGGAAATGGGAGCCCGTAACGTTGTCGCCAGCCGTTGGCCGGTGTGGGACCGGTCGGCGGCTTTCTGGATGGCAGCCTTCTACCGCCGCCTCGTCCATGGCGCCCAACCGTCGGAAGCGGTAAGGCAGGCTTCGTTGGAGGCGCGCGAGCAATACCCCTCGGCCTATCACTGGTCGGCGTTTGCCGTCTTTGGGGCCGGCAATTTTGGAGATGCATATGAACACTAAAACACAAGCGGGACAGGTGATTGTACGGGGGTTGATCATCGCCGTTCTCTTGGCCGCGCCTCTTTATGCGGATCACGGTCACAACGAATATAAACCCGAAGAAGTGGTCTGTGCAATGCTGCCCGGTTTTTCGATCGACAGCATCAACGCCGCTTACGGGACCACCATAAAAAGCCATCTTATTCAGACTGATTGTTATCTCCTGATGATCCCGGCGGGTCAGAATGCCGACAGCCTGGCGAACATCATCTCCGCCCGTCCGGATGTCCTCTATTGCAGTCCGAACTTCTACCTCGACGCCCCCGAGCCGTTTCAACGGAGTTCGCCGTTTCCGGATGCGCAGCTCACCGGCGACATCGAAACCCAGGCGGCCGCGGTCAGCCTCGATTTGACCACGGTCCATGACCTGGCCGACGGTACGGATGTCGATATCGCCGTCATCGACGGCGGCGTCAATTTCGCCCATCCCGAGTTTACGGCCGACAGCGCGGCGTTGATCTCCGGCTGGGATTATATCGATGCCGATTCCGTAGCCAACGACGAGCCGGGGGGGGCCTGTTCCGGCCACGGGACGTTCGTCGCCGGGATTCTCAAACTGGTCGCCCCCAAAGCGCGAATCCACGCCTACCGGGTCTTGGATACGACCGGCCGCGGCACCGGTTTCGACATTGCCGAGGCCGTCCTACGGGCCATCGATGATGGGTGCCGGGTTATCAACCTCAGCCTGGGCATGCTGGGGGTCGACGACGCGCTCAATGAAGCTCTGCAGTATGCCAGGATGAACGATGTGATAGTCGTAGCCTCGGCAGGAAACGACTCCACGGCAGATAATCTGATCTTTCCGTTCCCCGCCTCCCATGCATATTGTTTGGCAGTGGCCGCCTTAGACAGCATCGACATCAAAGCGGATTTTTCCAACTTCGGCCTGAAGGTGGACTACTGCGCCCCCGGAACCTGGATCTATGCTCCCTATCTGGATTCCTCCTATGCCTGGTGGGATGGGACCAGTTTCGCCGCCCCGTTCGTTTCCGGGTTGGCCGCCCTGCTGATTTCGCGGGATTCGACCCTGAACTGGGAACGGGTCGATACGCTGATCGCGGCCGGGGCCGTTAATATCGACTCCCTGAATCCCGGACTAGAGGGACTCTTGGGGCACGGTTTGATCGATATGGTGGCGGCACTGGAGGCCCTGGATCCATTA
>JAAZOE010000492.1 GCA_012797915.1 Candidatus Zixiibacteriota bacterium
ATGCAGTCGCGCCAGAATATCCAGAATCTCGACCGAGAGCGACGGGTCCAGATTGCCGGTCGGTTCGTCCGCCAGAATAACCTCCGGATTATTGGCCAGGGCGCGCGCGATGGCCACACGCTGCTGTTGTCCGATCGACAATTCGCGCGGCAGAAAATCGGTCCGCCGCTCCAAATCCAGTTGTCGAAGCAGGGCGGCGGCGCGAGCCCGTCGTTCGGAGACGGCGGCGCCGTTCAGCAGCATCGGCACCATCACGTTCTCCAACGCCGTCAGGTACGGCACCAGATTGAAGGTTTGCAGGACGAAGCCGATCGTGCGGTTGCGATACTCGGCCAATCTTCCGGTCGAGAACGAGAACAAATCGGCGTCCCGAAACAAAACCGTCCCGCCGGTAGGGCGGATCAGACCGCCCAACGCCAACAACAAGGTCGTCTTGCCGGAACCCGAGCCGCCGGTCACGGCCGTAAACGAGCCGTCCGGAATCGTCAGGCGGATGCCATCCAACGCATACACCGGCTCGCTGCGGTGATGATAGATCTTGGTGAGTTTATCCAGGATGAACACGCCTACAGCTCCTGCATAATGAGGGCGGGAACCAGACGGGCGGCGCGGTACGTCGGATACCAGCTGCCGATTATGGCGATACCCACGGCCACCATCAATGACCAGAGCAAATAACTGAAGACCGGGGAGACGGGCAACCCCGCCAGCTGCGGGCCGAGAATCAGGGCCGCCGCCGTTCCCAGCAGGTAACCGGATACGCCGCCAATAATACCCAGGACGAGGGCCTTGACTAAAAACAACCGGTAGATATGGCCCTTTTTGAATCCCAGCGTTATGAGCGTGCCCATTTCGCGCCGCCGTTCTTCGACGTTGGCCCACATGTAATTTCCGATGGATACCGCCCCGACCAGCACGATGATGACCAGCATGATCAGCGACACCTTGGCCATCAGGCGGTTGGTTTCGATCTGCGTGTTGACGATATGCGAAATGGTCGTGATGCGCGTGTCCGGCAGAATGTTGCGGAGTTTGGCCAACAGCCCTTCGGAAATGGCGCTGCAGCACCCCATGATTTCGATGGCGCTTATCTGGGCCCCGGTTCCCAGCACCCGTTGTGCCGCGTGCAGGTGGACAAAGACGCGGCTGTCGTCGATGGTCCCCGTTTCCGGGAGGACATGGGTTACCGCAAAGGATTCCCCTTCGATGGCAACAGTGCCCCCGACGGCCAGGTTCAGCCGCTGCGCCGCCGTGCTACCGACCCAAGTCTCGGCGGCCGCGAGGGAATCGATCACGGGGCGTTTCTTGGCCGGATCGGCCGCCGCCTCCGTCGTCCCGCAGGCGGTTGATGTCCCCGGCGTCGTTGGCGACGGGACGGGTGCGTTTGGGGCGGCAGGCACCGTCGCGCTGCCGGAAGGCGTGGTTCCACAGGCCAGCTGCAAATCCGCGGCCATGAGGCCGGACGCCTGCCAAATCGGTTTGGAAGCCAGTTCATTGACCGGAAGAATGCCGGTCAGGACGATCGATTCAGTTCCGATCCTGATCCGACGGCTCAATTTCGGGGACATGTTATCCACGCCGGGGATCATCGACGTCGCCACCCGCTCGATATAATCTTCCGGGAACGTGGGGGCATCGATATCGGCGGCATAATAATCATCGATCGAGGCGGCTTGCGGCAAAACCAGGATATTCGCCCCCAGTCGATCCAGCTTTTCGGCCACGACCTTCCGGGAAACGGCCGTCACGGTCTGAATACCGATAATCACGGCGATCCCCAAAGCGATGGTCATGAGACCGGAGACGAGGCGGGATTTGCGCTGCCACATTTCCCGCCGGATGATGGTCCCGATGGTGAACGGCATATGGTCTGACTGGCTCATCTATTTTTTGGTGGGTCCGCAGCCGGAGGATGACGACGCCCCGCCGGGGCAACAACCGCCTGCCTTTTTCGTGGCCGCCCGCACGAGGTTTCCCACCTCGACTGGACCGTTAAACGCCCCGGTTATCTGCCCCTGAGTGTTGATGACGACTGTCGTCGGCTGCGCCGCCTCCGGTTTCAATTTGAGTTCCTGAATAAAAGGAGCCTCGGCCGGATCATCCAGATCGATCTGAACCGCCGCCGATTTACCCGCCATCTGACCACAGGCCGCCGCGCAAGCGCTCATGACGCCGCTTTCCGCCGCCATCCCTTTGCGGCTGGCCGTCACAAACACCGCCTTGCCGGCCTGCAGGGCTTTCAACGCCTCTGCCTTTTTGGGCGTGGGAATCAGTTTGGCAATCATCTCCGGCGTCGCCTGCGCCGTCGGCATCCCGCCGCCCAAGGCGCCGTTGGGAGCGATGACCATGACCAGCGGAACGGGTGCCGCCAGCAGGCGATATTGGGCGACGAAGTCGGCGTTGGCCGCATCCGCCCGGTTGACCTCGATGAGCTTTGCGGTGGTAACGGTCCCCATCACCTGGCCGATCATCGCGCGCGCCGCGTCGATCCCGGCGGCCCCCGGTTCGCTCACCAGGACGAAGACCGTTTTCCCCGTCGCCGCCGCGATATCCTCAAGCGGCCCGGAAGCTACCACCCCGAATAACATCACCACCGCGCCAAGCAGGGTGATCCCAAACCATACCGCTCTTCCCATCGTCGTCTCCTTTGGGAGGCCGGCAAATCGCCGGATATAATATTTCGTTACTTGACGAAATATAGAACCCGGCCCGTCGTCTGTCAAGTCGTTTTTATCAGATCGCGAGTTTGAAGATATATATCAGACTGTAGTACACACCGACCAGGATAAACACGGCACCGGTGAGACGGCGGGCACACAGTTCGATTTGCGTCAAACGATTGAACACCGTCCCCACCGCCTGGGCGCCGAAGGCGATGACGAAGGCAAAGGCAATCACCGGCAAGCCGGTGCCGAGGCCATACAGCAGGGGAAACAGGAACCGGGAGTCGTGCTTGACCGCCAACGGAGTCAGGCTGCCGAAGAACAACGCCGCCGAGACCGGGCAAAACGACAGCGCGAACAGGATTCCCAACAGCGCCCCGCCCCAGACGCCGTACCCCTCCACCCGCGTCTGCATCTTTTCACCGATCCCGGCTCCGCGGGTCGAAAAACGGATGAGCCCCAGCAGAATGATGCCGGTCAGGATCAGGATCGGGCCGAGGAAGATATTGATGTACTTCTGCAGGAACCGGGACAACTCCGGGATGGACAGCAGGCCAGCGACCAGGATGATTCCCAGTACCAGGTAGGTCAGCATCCGCCCGGCGACATAGAGCAACCCGGACCCGAGTACCAGACGGGTCCGGCCGACCCGGTTGCCGATATAGGAGATGGCCACCACATTGGTAGCCAGCGGACAGGGGCTGATCGAGGTCAGAATCCCCAGCCAGAGCGCCGAGGCCGCCCCCCACAGGTATCCGTCCATCATTTCCCCCGGGTCGGTGAGTCGGATTGTGCGGGCGGAACCATTGAATCCGCGGCCATCAGGCGGACTTCATCCTGAATATACTTGACGAAGGCTTCCTTGTCGCCGACCAGCTCCCAAATCCTGTCGAGGTTTTTCCAGGCAGCCTCTTTGCCGTTTTCGACCCGCGACAGAATTACGGATTTGGTATAGAGCTGGTAATCCTTCTCGTAATGTTCATTCGGGGACTCCTCGATGTTGACGACCCGCCATTCCATCTTGCCCGTTTTCAGCTCCTCGGCGAACCCGGTCTGAACCGCCTCCTGCGAGTAGGCTTCGAGCTTCCTGCAGGTCGGGCAGCGCCGGATGCCGTGGAAGTAGTAGGCGATGATTTTGGGAGCCGGCGTATCCGCCGTCGTCACGATCAGGGAATCCGCCTTCACGGCCGCCGCGGTCGAATCCTTCGCCGACAACGCCGCCTTGGCGTTGACCAGCGGCGCGGGATCCTTTTTCTGGTCGGCCGCGCCGGCCGTCACCGCCGTCAGGATCAGAAGAGCGGCGATCATGATCGATATCTTCTTCATGGTTGTCTATCCTTTCATATGCCTTATACACTATAGGTGACGGATTGTCGCCCGACAAATCGGCTCCGGCTATGCGCCGTCGGAACTCAGAATCCGCTTCATCTCATCCATCGAGGGAACCTTGCCGGACAGGCGAACTTTGCCGTCCACCACCAGCGCCGGCGTCATCATCACCCCGAAGGACATGATCTTTTGTATGTCGGTGACCTTTTCCAATTCGTACTCGCCCCCGAGCGATTCCGCTGCGCCGCGGGCGATATCGGCCAGTTTCTGGCACTTGGGGCACCCTGTCCCCAAAATCTGAATCTTCTTCATCATCTGTCTCCTTCTATCCCAAAGCGCCGAATATCATTCCGGTGATGGTCGCCATAACTACCACCAGCGTAACAAACACCGCCGTCTTTTTTGCACCCATGATGCTTTTCAGCACCAGCATACTGGGCAACGACAGCGCCGGGCCGGCCAGAAGCAGTGCCAGGGCCGGTCCCTTTCCCATGCCCCCGCCCAAAAGACCCTGCAGAATCGGCACCTCGGTCAACGTTGCAAAATACATGAACGCCCCGGCCACCGAGGCGAAGAAATTGGCCCAGAGCGAATTGCCCCCCACCGACCGGCTGATCCATTCCGCGGGAATGATGCCATCATGGCCCGGCCGGCCCAACAGCAGGCCGGACACGGCCACACCCAGGAGTAAAAGCGGCAGAATCTGTTTGGCGAATCCCCATGTCTGATCGAACCAGTCGGCCATCTCTCCTTTGCCGGTGGAAGTGATAATCGCCAGTCCGACTGACCCGGCGGCGAAGGAAATCAACGGTTGTTCTCGAAAGATAACCGCCAATGCCGCCGTCGGCAAGGCCACGGCGACGATTTTTTTCCAGGATGCACCGAACCAGGCGATCAGGATAATCCCCAAGGCGGCGGCAGCAACCGATGTGAGGATCCATTTGATGGAGAAGATGGCGGCGAAGAATCCTCCCGTCTCGGCCGGTTTGCCCCAGTTGGCGAACACCAGCACAGCGATCATGGCCGCGAAATACAGGACGGTCTGCCCCAGCGGCCGGACACCGTCGGGTTCCGGAAGCGAAGCTTGCAGTTCCGCCCGTTGCGACTCTTCCTTTCGATATATCAGGTGCATGAGGAGGCCGACAATCACGCTGAACAGAACCGCCCCGACAACCCTGGCGATGCCGATCTCCATACCCAGGATTCGAGCCGTCAGCACGATCGCCAGGACATTGATGGCCGGGCCCGAATAAAGAAAGGCCGAGGCCGGCCCCAGCCCCGCCCCCATCCGGTATATCCCGGCGAAGAGAGGCAGTACGGTGCAGGAGCATACGGCCAGGACGGTCCCCGACACCGAAGCGACACCGTAGGCCAGGACGCGGTTGGCCCGCGCCCCCAGATACTTCATCACCGATGCCTGGCTGACGAAGACCCCGATCGCCCCGGCGATGAAAAACGCCGGGACCAGGCAAAGCAGAACATGTTCCCGGGCGTACCATTTGACCAGATGCAGCGATTCCGAGACGGCGTTGTCGAAAGCAACCGTGCCGACCGGCAGATAGAAACTGGCCAAAAACGCCGCCGCGATCCATAACAGCGGCTTCCATTCTCGTTTCCATTCGGTCATTGATTCTTCCTCGATGTCCGCGGCCTATCCAAGCCGGCTTCCGCCTACTTCACCAGCCGCAGTTGACGATTGGCGTTGGTCTTGATGACCGATTCCACGCAACCGAAGAAATTCATGATGCAGGGAACCCGCAGGGCGTAATACACCTGGGCCCCCTGCTTATGATCTTCCACTATCCCGGCCGACTTGAGTACCGTCAGGTGTTTGGAGACGGTCGACATATCGGCGCCGATCAGATTGGTCAGCTCGGCCACACAGGCTTTCCGACGGGACAGATGGTCGACGATGAACAGGCGCGTCGGATGGGCCATGGCCTTGATTATTTCCGCTCGCGCTTCATACAGCGCTTTGGTTTGGGCGTCCATATCCGGCTTCCTTTGTTTGCACATTTGGCAATATCGCCAAATCTGCGCCGTTGTCAACTCCTTTTTTTTCGAGTCTCAAGCAGGGAACGGCGCGCGCAGAGCCGACATCGGCCGCCCGATAGAGAGTTGACAGGAGCGATTTATTGTCTATATTTCGACTTGTGGGGCTCGTGAGGAAGAATCATGGAACGCCGGCCGTCTGCCAAGCCGGGCGTTTCCCGTGGGAGGGACGGTGAAGAATTTCGGATCAGTTGTCTGCCTGTTGCTGGGGGTATCGGTTTGCGCGGCCGGAGTCATTCAGATTCCCGGCCACTACCCCACCATCCAGGACGGCATCACCCATGCCGCGCCGGGAGATACGATTGTCCTGGCCGACAGCCTCTATAGCGGACCCGGCAATCAGGACATTTCCTTTTTGGGCAAGCGCGTCCATCTGCTCTCGGCCAAGGGGGCGGCCGCGACCGCCATCGACGGTCTCGGCACCAATCGCCTCTTTTCCTTCACCTCGACCGATGCCGACCGGGTGGTTATTGAGGGCATCACGATTCGGAATGGGTATGCTTCATTCGCCGGCGGGGCAATCCTGAGTTACGGCGCCTCGCCGACGTTTCGTGACTGCACCTTCTCCGCCAACCGCGGCCATCATGGGGGGGCGGCGTTCCTGTCGGACAGCTCCCAACCGCGCTTTATCGACTGCCGGTTCACCGGCAACCGGGCCGGCGATGTCGGCGCCTCGGTCTTCTGCCGGTTCAACGCCAACGCCTATTTCGAAAACTGCGTGTTCGATTCCAACATCGCCGTCAACGGCGCCTTCCTCTGTTTCTATGCCTCCCCGACCGTGGTTAATTGCCGGTTTTCCTCCAATTACGCCGGCAATTCCGGCGGCGCCGTGTTCCTCCAGGACAACTGCTCGCCGCTGTTTACCAACTGCCTGTTCGAACGAAATACCACCAACGGCTCCGGCGGCGTCGTGTATATCGACGAACGCTGCAAATGTGGCGGCAACAGCAGGCCGATCCTGGCCCAATGCACCTTCGTCGACAACTACGGCCCCAACGGGGCCGTCCTGTTCATCGACCAGCACTCGACCTGTGAAGCCGGACCGTCCTTCGTCAACTGCATCCTGGCCTATAACCGCGGCGGGCCGACGGTGTCCACGCGCGGCGGCCAGCCGCGATTCGCCGCCAGTAATATTTACGGCAACCCCGACGGCGACTGGCCGGACGATATCGCCGCTCAGGCCGGCATAAACGGAAACTTCAGCGCCGATCCGCGTTTCTGCGACACCGTATCGGGGATATGGCTTCTCCGCGCCGATTCCCCCTGCGCGCCGAGCGGAAAGACCGGGCATATCCCGATCGGCGCCTTTGGTGTGGGCTGCGATCCCAGCCGGTAAATCCATCTCCCGCAAAAAATCCCCCTCAATCGGCGGTGACCTCAATCGGCCGTTGACACTTCGCTAAGATTGGTTATACTGGCATATCAGGGGCCGGACGGGCGATACTCACCCAACGGCATTAGTCTTGACAACTCATCATGACCTGCAGGGAGGGAAGATGAAACGTTTTTGGCTTTTCGGCAGCATGCTTTTCTGTGTCTCGGCGCTGTGGGCCGGGACCATCAACGTTCCCGCCGATTATCCCACAATTCAGGCCGGGATCACCGCCGCCGTATCGGGCGACACCATTCTGCTGGCGCCGGGGATCTACTCCGGCGCGGGAAATCGGGATATCATCGTTCCTGCGAAGGGCTTCCATCTTCTTTCTGAAGCCGGCGCCGCGGCCACCATTATCGACTGCCAGGGAACGGCCTCCGACCAGCATCAGGCCTTCCGCTTTTCCAGCGGCGGGGGTACGGCGCAGACCATCGAGGGAATAACGATTCGCGGCGGGTACGGATACCTTCAGGGTGGGGCGGTGTATATCAACAATACCTCGCCCACGTTCCGATCGTGCGTCCTCAGCGACAACGCCGGCCATCATGGCGGCGGTTTCTTCATCACCGGCAGCGGCGCATCGCCGTCGTTTTTCGACTGCGTGTTCGCCCGAGACAGCGCGGGCGATATCGGCGGATCGGGATTATGCCGGGATCACGGCAACGCCTACTTTGAAAACTGCGTCTTTGAATCGAACGTGGCCGCCAACGGCGCTTTTCTCTGCTGGCACGCCTCGCCCACATTGGTCGGTTGTCGCTTCAGCAACAATTTCGCGTCCGCCACCGGTGGCGCGGTTTTTCTTCAGGATGATTGCGACCCGACTTTCACCAGCTGCCTGTTCGAAAACAACACCACGCTCGGATACGGGGGGGCGATTTACAACGACGAACGATGCGCGATCGGCGGCAACAGTCAACCGGTCATCACCAATTGCACGTTTGTCGGCAACGCCGCCCCGACCGGCGCGGTCCTCTTCAACGACCAGCACAGTGCGTCATGTCCGGCCATTCCGGTGTTCGCCGGCTGCATTTTGGCCTTCAATACCGGCAGTCCGGCGGTGGTCAACCGCGGCGGCAACCCGCAGTTCAGTTGCACCGACATCTACGGCAATCCCGCCGGGAACTGGACCGGCGACATCGCGTCCCAGGCAACCATTAACGGCAACTTCAGCGCCGACCCGTCGTTCTGCGATGCGGCTGCCGGGAATTGGCACCTCAAAGCGGAATCGCCCTGCGCGCCGCTCAATAATTCCTGTCACACGAACATCGGCGCTTTCGGCGTCGGGTGTTCCGACGTCTCGATGGTTCTTGATCCCGATCCGATGTATGCGTTCTTCGCCCAGGCGATCGAACCGATGAGCGGCTCGATCTTCGTCGGCAACCTGCCGGGCGGGCATTCGGCGGCCGAGATCGAAGCCGCCTCGGTCGTCATTAACGGTTCCCTGGTTCCGACCGCCCACACGCTTTTGTCCAACCATCCCGGCTTCATCGGACAGGTCTTGAAAACCGATTTTCTCGCCGAGGCATTCCTCGACGGGTACGGTCTCATCTGGGATACGGCCGTCGTCTCCTATTCCCTCGCCGGCGAGTATCTGAACGGCCAGCCGTTTTCTTTGACCGACCAGGTAACTATCATCGGCCATCGGGCCGGGGATATCAATGGCGATGGACAGGTCAATATTGGCGACCCGGTGTTTCTGATCGGGTATGTGTTCCGCGACGGCCCTCCTCCCGCCTATCTCGAAATGGGCAATGTCAATGGGGACGGCCAGGTTAACATCGGCGACGCGGTCTACATGATTACCTTCCTGTTCCGCTCCGGACCGCCGCCCGTTCCCCACCGCGGGGAGTAAGGGAACGATGTATCCCCGGCGATTATCCGCCGGGGCGACGAAATGGAAGAGGAGCAAACCATGAAATCCACCTGCAGCATGGCGGTTGCGCTGATGCTCTTGGCCGGCCCGCTTCTGGCTTTGCCGCCCGTCGGCCGTCCCGGGTACGCCCCGGGCGAAGCCAAAACGGTCGACAACGACACCTATATCGACGCCAACCGGATTCTGATGTTCGTCACCAATCACGGCAACTTCGGCCGCGACCTGGCCGGCGTTTTCGGCAACGATTTCGGCACCTACTACCCGTATACCGGCGACACGGCCTCGATCGGGGGCGGAGCGTTGTTGAGTTCTCCCCTCTATGCCGCCGGTTTGTGGGTGGGCGGTAAGGTTAACGGGCAAATTCGGGTGACCGTGGCGGAATACAACGATGAATTCGTGCCGGGCAAGGTTGACGGCGACAACGCCGGTTCACCACTGTATCGGGTCTATAAACTCCACGCCGACAGCACCGCCGCCAATCCCAACGCCGATTACCTGGAGTGGCCAGTTTGGGATGGCGCGCCGGTCGACGATCAGGGGCATCCCCGAGTCATCGGCCAACAGACGCTCTGGTCGGTCTGTAACGACGCCGACGCGTCTCAACACGAGAATGATGCCGGCATGACCGAACCGTTTGGAATCGAAGTCCAGCAGACCGTCTGGGCAACCGAATGGTTGGGGCCGGGAGAACCCAATGGCACATCCCTTTACCTGCAGTACAAATTATATAACAAAAGCGATGCGGTCATAGACTCATGCTACCTGGCTCTTTGGTCGGACCCGGACCTTGGCGGCGCTGGCGATGACCTCGTCGGCTGCGATACCCTGCACGACCTGTTTTTCTGTTACAATGCCGACGATGACGACCAGCAATACGGCGCGACTCCCCCGGCCGTCGGTTTTAAAGTCCTCTATGGTCCGGCGGTCTTGTCGCCGGGCGATACGGCTTATTTCGATGGCCGATTGATGCTTGGGTACCGCAATCTGGGCATGACCTCGTTTCAGAAATATATCAACGGCACCGACCCGGACAGCTACCAGGAATCGTTCAACTATATGCTGGGACTCACTCGGGACGGATGGCCGTTGCCCAACGGCACCCATTACGCCGTTCCGGGCGATCCGGTGACCGGTACCGGCGACCTCGATATCGCCCCCTCGGATAGACGGATGATGGGGACCTGCGGCCCGTTTACTTTTCAGCCCGGCGACAGCCAGTACGTGCTGGTCAAAATGGCCGTGGGGCAGGGGACGGATCCGATGACGTCCATTACCAAACTCAAAGAAGCGCTCAATGCCCCGCCCCATCTGGGAACGACCGCTTTGATAGCAGTGGTGCGGCCCGAACCGCAGTACTATTTCCACCAGAACGCCATCACCCCGATCATGGATACGATCTATGTCGGCCGCATCGGCGGCGACCCAATCGGCGACATCGACTACTCCGACCTGCGTATCAACGGCACGATTGTCCCGACGGCGGTCGACCTGTTGCCGGGACATCCCGGCTTCCGCGGCGAAGTCCTGCGACTGGTCTTCCCGGCCAAACCGTTCATTGCCGGATACGGTCTGCTGTGGGGAACCAGCCACCAATCCTTCACCGTCGGGCAGGCATCTTCTTCGGGCGGCTTGTTCAATGTCCAGGGGACGGTTCAGATGATTGGACATATTCCGGGGGATGCCAACAGCGACCTGGCCCTCAATGTCGGCGATGCCGTCTTTCTGGTGAATTATATCTTCAGAGACGGCGACGGACCCAATCCCGCGCCGGTCGGAAACGCCAACGGCGACGCGATAGTCAACCTCGGGGATGCGGTGTACTTGATTCATTATCTGTTCCGCGGCGGCCAGCCGCCGGTTATCCCCCCCCTCGGAGTAGGATCGTCATTCTCCGGAATGAACCGGCCGCCCTTCCGGGCGGCCGGCCTTTTTATGCCCGTCACTCCGCCGTTGGATCCGAAAACTTCGATATCTCCGCGATTTCCGCGGTGAACACTGATCGAAACAGATTGACAAAAAGGAAGTTGGATGTATTTTGCGGATAGGTTGAGGTCGTCCCCGGGTATTCGACCGGGGGCCGTGAGGTCTCGTACATATCGTTATTACCACATACCAAATCCGAGGGAAGCCATGAAGATTTCGACAGCAGTGATCGCGGTCTTATTGTTGGGTTGCGGATGGTCGTTGGGGTTTGCGGCCCCCGCCGAACAGATGATTCCGGACCCCGGCATCGTCGATACGATTCGCGTCAACGACCTCTGTGCCATCGCCGGCGGTAAGGCGGTGGTTGAGGTCCATCTGTTTAACGATGAGAATATCTGCGGTATCCAGATGCCTCTGAAATGGAGTTCGGCGGCCATCACCCTGGATTCCGTCTCGTTCGTCGGCGGACGGGTTGACTATATCGAAACCAAACCGGTTCAAATCGACACCGCCAACCATCGGGTTAATATCGGCATCGTGACAATCACGGAGGATCCGATTCCGGCCGGCCAGGGCCTGGTAGCCAAACTGTATTTCGACATCCCCGCCGGGACTCCGAACCAGACCATCGCCATCGACAGCACACTCTATCCGCCGGTCTCCGTGCCGCTCTTCAGCGATTGCCTCGGCTATGCTTTCGGGGCCTTGGTTCGTCCCGGCTCGCTGGCCGTTTCCGGCGCCGACAGCGATCTGGACGGCCTGGCCGACCTGTGCGACAACTGTCCGACCGTGCCCAATCCCGACCAGGCGGATATCGACCTCGACGGCGTCGGCGATCTCTGCGATAACTGCCCCGCGGCTGCCAACGCCGATCAAACCAATGCCGACGGCGATCTGTGCGGCAACGCCTGC
>JAAZOE010000493.1 GCA_012797915.1 Candidatus Zixiibacteriota bacterium
ATTTGCGGCCGGCAACGATTTTGAATCATCGGCCCGCGACGAGCTTACGCGTCGATTGATTGCCAACACGCGGCATCACACGCCCGACGAGCATAATATCCTGCCGGATCCGGACGGCGCGGCCGCGCCGGAGGTAATCGCATCCGAGGTTGATGAAAGGCTGACGGCCATCCCGGTCGAGGAGAAGATCGCCAAGGCGGTAGCCATCGAGACCGCGGCGCGGCAGACTGACCGGCGGATCGTGCAAACCGCCTGGCTTTTATACGGCGATGAATTTCGCGATTGCGCGGTCGTGTCTTCGCGGGGAATCGTCGCCCGCCAACGGCGGACGGAGGTGTACGGCCTGGCCCTGGCCACGGCCGCCGAGATCGGCGGCGACGGCCATCCCGATCCAGTCTCCGCGCAGACCGGCACGAAGATGGAGGTCCGGTCGACCTTCGCCGCACTCGACCCGTTGTCGATCGGGCGGACCGCGGCGGAGTACGCCCTGCGGATGCTGGGAGCCGGGGGAGGGCGGACCGATGAGATGGAGGCGGTTTTCCCACCCGAAACCGGCTCGAAGTTTATCGATTTGGTGGCGGGGATGGTGTCGGCCGAGCTGGTGCAGAAGAAGAAATCGTTGTTTTCCGACAAGGTCGGCGAGATGGTCGCTTCGGAGATGGTGACGCTGATCGACGACGGACGGTTGGCACATGGGCTGGCCTCGCGATCGACGGATGACGAAGGGGTCCCCTCCTCCACGCGGGAGATCATCAAGGACGGCCGGCTGATCGGGCTCCTGTACGACAGCTACGCGGCCCATCGCGGCCGAACGAAATCGACCGGCAACGCCACCCGCGATTCCTATTCCTCCCGGCCGTTTATCGCGCCGACGAATTTCTATCTTCGTCCGGGCGCGGTCAGCCGCGACCGCTTGATCGCCTCGGTTTCCAAAGGACTGTATCTCACCGAAGTCAGCGGCCTGCATGCATCGGTCGACCCGGTGACCGGCGATTTTTCCATTCCCTGCAAGGGACTGGTCATCGCCGGCGGCGAAATCGGCCGTCCGGTGTCCAACATTACCATCTCCGGTAATTTCTTCGATTTCCTGGGGAAGATCATCGGCATTGCCGACGACCTGACCTGGGAAGTGGAGGAGAACGTCATCGGGGCGCCGACATTCAAGGTCGACGGGGTCAAAATCAGCGGGAAATAGATGTCCGCCGACGGCCTTCCGGGAGGGCATCGGCGGTTGTACGGCAGTTTTCTGCTTGTCTTGCGCGGCAATCTTGCCTACACTGGTTGCGGAGCGAATCAGGTAATGACGCGACGAGAATGCCCGGGGTGACGGTAATGTCGTGGACGAAACGCGCATCGGATTGGTATGAGTGGTTGAAGGCCGCGGCCCGCCATTTTATCGGCGGCCTCTGGCGGCGGATCGACGACCATCATATCCTGCTGGCGGCCAGCGGCCTGACCTTCTCGATCATCGTCTGCATCATCCCCTTCATGCTGGTCATCTTTTCGGTGGCCGGCGTCCTGCTGGCCCGGCCGACCGTGGCCGGCGAGGTCGACGCGATGATCGGCCGTTTCATTCCCTATCCGGAGTACGCCGACCAGGTGCGGATGTTCGTGGCCGACCGGGTGGAGGAATTCTGGGTCTATCGCCGTCTGGCCGGATGGATCGGTTCGCTGGGACTTTTGTTCGCCGCCAGCGGCCTGTTCAGCAGCATGCGGACGGTTCTGGACACGGTGTTCGAGATTCCCGGACGGCGGTCGGCCATTCTGGCCAAGCTGCACGATCTGGGCCTGGTGTTGATGGTCATGGTGTTTTTCCTCTTATCGAC
>JAAZOE010000494.1 GCA_012797915.1 Candidatus Zixiibacteriota bacterium
AAGCCGCCTCCGGCCGCGAGGCGACCCGTTGGAACGACCGGCTGAACGAGGCCCGCACATTCCTCGCTGAACTGCGGGACTTGCGTGAGGAATTGCTCCGCATCGCGGCGTTGCCCTATAAGCCGGACCTCAACGACGGCGTGATCATCAGCGCCGCGCCGTTGCACAAGCTCTTCCGTCTCCGCTCATGGGCCAAGGACACGGAGGACTGCCGGCAAAAGCTCGCCAAGGGCGACTACGACTGGGCGCACCTGGCCTACACGATTTGGTCCGACCGCGTCCGGAAGGTCTGCCGGACCGACCGCTCCATCGCCATCGCCCACGGGCTTGAGCACCTCTGCGAGGTTGAAGCCCCGGAATCCAAGAAGAAAGGCGGCCGCGGCCGTCGGGAAAAGAAAGATTCCTGATACAGGAGGAACATAATGAATACAATCAACCGGATCAAAATATGCGGTTTCAGGCGGTTGCTGAACCTCGATTTGCAGGTGCGGCCGTTCATGGTGCTCATCGGCGCCAACGGCGTTGGTAAGACCTCCGTCTTGGATGCATTGTCTCTTTTGTCAGCCTCCGCTTCGGGTAATCTGAACAGCATGCTGTCTCAGTTCGGTGGTGTTGCTGCCTTGCTTACCCGTGGCAAGAGCGACGAACTTTCTTTTCTTGTCGACATGACGGTCCCCGACCACAACCCACTCGAATATCAATTGCGTATCGCAACCAAGGGTACCGGCTATGCCATCTCCCGTGAGGTGCTTTCGCAGCAAAGGCCCGGGTTTTCCGAACCGTTTTTTCATATTAATTCATATGATGGCGATATTCGCTATTACGAAACCGACGAGCGTCGTCTGGTTAGACCGGACTGGGAACACAATCCATTGGAGACCTCGCTTTCTCAAGTGCCGAAAATGTTTCGCCAACCCGAGGAACTCCGCCGCGTGCTGTCGACAGCCACCCAGTACCATGTTCTGGACGTCGGCCCAAGGGCACCGGTGAAAATGCCCCAGCCGATGAAGCCCGCCACGTTGCCCGGACCCGATGGAGCCGATCTGGTGCCTTACCTCTATTATTTGAGAGAGAGTGATCGGGATCGGTTTGAAGCTATATTGGATGCATTGCGAGCCGCTTTTCCGGATTTCGAAGAGTTGAACTTTCCTCCCGTGGCAGCGGGAATGCTGGCCATGACCTGGAAGGACAAAAAGTTCAACAAGCCGATTTACCTGAACGAGCTCTCCGAAGGAACCCTTCGATTCCTATGGCTCACAGCGCTGCTTCAGAGTCCGAATCTTTCGACGATCACCATGATCGACGAGCCCGAGGTCAGCCTGCATCCGGAACTGCTGAACCTGCTAGCGGATCTCATGCGTGAAGCTGCCAGACGAACGCAATTGGTAGTGGCCACACACTCGGACAGGTTCATACGCTTTCTCACACCCGAAGAAGTGGTGGTCATGGATGTCGATGACGATGGGTGCGCTTCCGCAACGTGGGCCGACTCAATGAAGGACCTTGATCTATGGCTGGCCGAATACAGCCTCGACGAGGTATGGCGGATGGGCCGGATGGGGGGTCGGTCATGAAAATTGCCGTCATCGTCGAAGGCAAAACGGAAAAGGCGTTCTTCCCTCACCTGCGGGAATACCTGAAAAAGCGTCTCCAGGCCGATATGCCGAGACTCGACCCACTCCCCTACGATGGCCGTATTCCCAAGGAAGACAAATTGAAACGGGTCGTGGAAAACCTTTTGGGAGGAAGTAACCCCGCAGACCATGTGATTGCTTTGACAGATGTGTATACCGGCACAACCCCGCCTGACTTCATCGATGCGCAAGACGCCAAGGATAAAATGAGGCAGTGGGTGGGGGAAGAGCCGAGATTTCACCCTCATGCCGCTCAATATGATTTCGAGGCATGGCTGCTGCCTTACTGGCCGACAATCCAAAAAATGGCGAAGCATAACAAGGCCGCCCCCGGCGACAATCCGGAAACCGTGAACCATCAGAACCCGCCTGCACACCGAATCAGGGAAATCTTTGAGATCGGCAAATGTCGGGACAGCTACGTCAAGCCACGCGATGCAGCACGGATTCTGAAGGAAAACGACCTGGCCGTCGCCATCGCTCAATGCGCGGAACTGAAATCCCTGATCAACACAATTCTCTCTGTGTGCGGAGGCTGTGTCATCCCATGAAAACTTTGATCTGCTTTTTACTGCCTACTGCCTACGGCCTCCTATCTACTGAACGGGGGGGTGAACGATGAAGTTCACCTCGTTCCTGCACAAGAAGCTTGTCGATCTTTTGGGCGACCGCCGCATCGTGGTCTGGTACGACGCCGAAGGGGACTTCAAATCTTTCG
>JAAZOE010000495.1 GCA_012797915.1 Candidatus Zixiibacteriota bacterium
ACAGCCTGCTGCTGTCCAAACAACTCAAGAATTATGTCGTCCTGATGCCCCGCCTGGAAGAGACCGACTCGGTCTTCATGGTCTCCAAGTCGACCAGCTTCAAAACCTCGGCCCGGTTCGACCGGCGGATGTCCGATATCCTGGCGGCCATGCGGCTGGAAAAATCGAATATCAATCTCAGTATCGATTCAGTGCTGTCGATGACCCGCCGGGTGGAGATGCTGCAGATATCGCCGGGGGGGAAGACCCGCGATTTCACGACCCTGTACTTCGGCGCTCTGGTTTTCGTCATGATCGTGGTCATGTCCGTCCTCGGCTTCGGCGGCATTCTGATGCGCTCGATCATCGAGGAGAAAAACTCCCGGGTAATGGAGGTCCTGGTTTCCTCGGTGTCGCCGTTTCAGCTGATGATGGGCAAGATCGCCGGGCTGGGATTCGCCAACCTGACCCAGGTCGGCATCTGGATTCTCATCGGCCTGATCCTGTTCGCCAACCGCTCCGGCCTGAACATCCCGGCCAATATCGGGCAGATCATTTTCAATCCGGTGTTGATCACGTTTTTCGTCGTCTACCTGATCATCGCCTATATCATGTACTCGGCCATGTTCGCCTTCATCGGGGCGATCTGCAGCACCGACAAGGAAACGCAGAATTTCATGTTCCCGGTGACCATGTCGACCCTCCTGCCGATATTTATAATGACCTATATCGTGCAGGAGCCGGAATCGCTGGTGACGACAGTTTTATCCTTGATTCCGATGTTTACGCCGACGATGATGATCCTGCGGATTAACATCACCAGCCCGGAATCGTTCAGCCTGGCCAATCCGATCGTGTTGGAGGCGCTGATCGGGGTGGTGCTGTCGATCCTGTTTACGATCGGTTTGGTCTGGGTGACGGGCCGGGTATTCCGGATGGGGATTTTGATGACCGGAAAACGGGCGACGTTCCCGGAGATCATGAAATGGATACGGTATAAATGAGGCGTTGGCGGCGAATCATTATCCCGGCTCTGGCGGTCGTGGCCGGATTGGCCGTCTATGTGACGGTCACCGGCATTGGGGCGAGCCAGTTGCCGTACAGCGGGCCGAGCCTGCCCTCGCGGAGCGAAGCCACCGCCCGTCAGCGGGAATGCCTGACCGCCGGGGTCAAGTTCAACGCCCAATCGGCCCTGGTGATCGACAATAAAAGCTCGGAGTGGGTGTTCGCCCGCAATCCCCAGCAGGTCCGGCCGATAGCCTCGCTGTCCAAGGTCCTGACGGCCATGGTCTATCTGGACAGCAAGCCCGATTTCAATACCCGGGTAACCATCACGCGCGAGGATTGTTTCGAATCATCGCGCTCGCGCATTTATGAAAAAGAGGTCTTCAAGGCGGTTGATTTGCTGCATATCGCCCTGGTGTCCTCGGATAACCGCGCGGCCCGTGCACTGGCCGGATCGACCGGATTGACGACGGCCGAGTTCGTTCAACGCATGAACAAGAAGGCGCTGTCCCTGGGGATGGTGAACACCCGGATGTACGAACCGACCGGCCTGGATGAACGAAATGTCTCCACGGCCGCCGATGTGGCCCTGATGATCAACGCGGCGATGAAATACCCCTTGATCAAGCAATGTATGTCGGAACTGCGATACACCTGCCGGCCGTTGAACAAGAACCGGATGCGGACCTTCGGCAATACCAACCGCTTGTTGTGGTCGAAATACCAGGTGGAAGCCGGGAAGACCGGCTATATCGAGGAATCGGCTTATTGTCTGGCGACCATTCTTTCCGAGATCGGGGGCCGGGAAATCACCGTAGTGGTTTTGGGGGCGCCCTCCAACGGCAGCCGGTTCGCCGCCGCCAGACGACTGGCGGATTTCATCTTCAAACAACTCGCGAGGTCCGGCTATGGGAATAAGCAAATCGCCGGTTGATGAGTTGGTCGACGGCATCGATGCTATCGGCAGTGTCATCGACGAGAACCTCCCGCAACTGAAAAGCCGCATCGAAGAAATAGCTATCAACCAAGCAGATAATACAAACACTGTCAATGAATTGCGCAATTCCGTTAAAGAATTACGCGAAATCGCCAATGCTCTTGAAAGATCATCGATCAACCTCGACATGCGCTTGGAAGAGCTTCTTTCGGCGGCTGGGAATCTGGCTTTTCGGCTCGATCAGGTCCAGAAAACGGTCCTGGAACTGGGGGAAAAGGCCGGGGTGGGAACAGGGGATCACGAATTAGTCGATACGGTCAAGATGTTGGAAGACCGACTCAAACGGTTGGAATCCCGTCGTCCCGCCAACAGCCCCGGCAAAATCGGTTTCGATTAATACCTATCCCTTTAATAAGATTCCATCCGTTCTACCAGGTGGAAATCTGCCCACGACAAGAGAACACAGGCCGGGGGATCCTTGGGTTGGGCGGTGGTATGGCTGAGGCGAAAGTCCAATGGTCTCAATCGGATGGAGCGGGAGTATAAGCCAAAGGGACCGATGAGACTGAAGGGGGGGGGGATAAATTCAAAAGGCATTAATGTCCCATAAGATATATTATGTCTACTAATTATCCTGGCCCAAAGATACTCATATGTAAAAAGAGCCCGGGAATCAATCCCGGGCCCTTGTCGCACAAGCCTTCTTGGCGTCCCTTTTCGACGCCTCGGTCTCTTACAGAATATCTGATGACCCGTCTTTTCGATTCTTGACTCGGCTACTTCACCACGAGACTGACCAGCCGGCCCTTGACGTAGATTTCCTTAACCACCGTCTTGCCATCGATATGCGGCTTGACGCGATCAACCAGCTTGGCTTCCTTTATAATAGTCGCCTCGTCGGCGTCGGCCGCGACTTCGACCTGGCCGCGCAGTTTACCATTGACCTGGACCGCGATTACGATCGTGTCGGCCACGATCGCTTGTGGGTCGTATTTCGGCCATTCGGATTTGAATATCGAATACGGTTGGCCACCGATCTGCCACATTTCCTCGGCCAGACACGGCGCCATCGGCGAGATCAACTGGACCAGTTTCAGGACGCAATATTTGACCAGTGTCGGGTTCAAAACCTCGGGCTTGAAATCGTTGATGAATTTCATCAGGGCCGCGATAATGGTATTGAACTGAAACTGCTCGATATCCTGCGTGACCTGTTTGATCGTCTGGTTCAGACGGACATAGGTCCGGAATTCCTCCAGGCTCAAATCTGTCTGCTTGAAGTAACACTTTAAGTCAATCGCTTCGCCGCCTTGGGCCAATTTCACCAACGGGAAGAATCGATGCGTCACGAACCGGCTCATGTTGACGACCTGCTCATCGGTCCAGTTGATCGGGACGTTCGGCGGGGCCTTGAAAAACATCGCCAGCCGCGAGATGTCGCCGCCGTAGGTTTCGATCAGCCCGATCGGACTGGTTACATTGCCGCGGGTTTTGGACATCTTCAGGCCGTGCTCGTCGTTGACCATACCGTGGTTGAACAGGTTCAGGGCCGGTTCTTCGATATCGAGCGCGCCGATATCCTTGAGAAACTTGGTGAAAAACCGGAAATAGATCAGATGCCCGACAGCATGTTCGGCCCCGCCGATATATTGATCCACAGGCATCCAGGCCCGGGCGGAATCCCGGCTGAACGGCTCACGGTCGTTTTTCGGATCGAGATACCGCAGGAAATACCACGAGGAACAGATGAAGGTATCCATCGTGTCGGCATCCCGATGGGCCTCTCCCCCGCATTTCGGGCAGCGGACATTGATGAATTCCGGGACATCGGCCAAGGGAGAACGTCCCTTGGGAAGGTAATTTTCAACCTTTGGAAGCAGCACCGGCAGGTCGCTGTCCGGAACTCGAACGGCCCCGCATTTCGGGCAGTGAATAATCGGAATCGGCGTTCCCCAGTACCGCTGACGGGAAATCAACCAGTCGCGCAGGCGATAGTTTACCTTGGCCCGGCCAATGCCTTTTCTCGCGGCATATTCGATTACGCGGTCGATGGCGCGGTCGCCGGGAGTGCCATCGAACGGCCCGGAATTGACCATTTCCCCTAAGTCAACGTACGCCTCGGTCATGGTTTGGGGTTTCAGTTCGACCCCCTGAGCCGTCTTGATGACGACTTTAACCGGGATATGATATTTGCGAGCGAATTCGAAATCACGCTGGTCGTGTGCCGGAACGGCCATGACCACGCCGGTGCCATATCCAGCCAGGACATAATCGGCCACCCAGAGCTGGACCTTGTCTCCATTGAACGGGTTTTTAACATAACAGCCGGTGAAGACGCCGTCTTTTTCCTCGCCGGCGGCCCGTTCGACCTCGGTTTTTTTCTTGGCCGCCTCGCAATAGGCCTCGACCGCCGCCCGGTTTTCGGCCGGGATCGGCAGCCGTTTCATGATTTCGGCCTCGGGAGCCACGGCCATAAAGGTCACACCGTACACCGTGTCAGGCCGGGTGGTGAAAATCGGCAGTTTTTCGCCGGTTCCTTCGACGATGAAATCGATCAGACAGCCGGAGCTTCGGCCGATCCACTCGCGCTGAATCGCCTTGATCGAATCGGGCCATCCGGGAAGGTCATCCAAGGAATCGATCAGCCGGTCGGCATAGTCGGTGATTTTGAGAAACCATTGTTCCAGCTCTCTAATCTCAACCGGCGAGTCATCCCGTTCGCAACGCCCGTTAATAACCTGCTCGTTGGCAAGGACGGTATTGCAGGAATTGCACCAATTGACCTTGGCTTTCTTGCGGAAAGCCAGGCCCCGGTCGAACATCTGGAGGAAAATCCATTGCGACCAGCGGTAGTATTCGGGCAGGCACGAGGCGACTTCCCTGTTCCAATCAAAGGAGATACCGACCTTTTTTAATGTATTCCTTGATACCTCGATGTTTTTAAGGGTCCAGTCCGCCGGGGCCATATGATGGCGGATGGCGGCGTTTTCGGCCGGCAGGCCGAAGGCATCCCAACCGAACGGATGAAGGATTTCGTACCCGTTCATCATCTTGTAGCGGGCGACGGCATCGCCCAGGGTATAGTTCCGGAAATGGCCCATATGGATGTCGCCGGAAGGATAGGCGAACATAACCAGTAGGTAATATTTTTTTCGCGGGTGGTCGGGAGCACGGAACAGTTCCGTCTCCTCCCATTTCTTCAGCCATTTGGCTTCGATGGCCGCGTGGTCATAGTCGCATGTATGGTCTGTCGGATGATCCGACATAACAGCCTCCGCCTACGGATACAGTCTGGTGATCATCCGCGGGAACGGAATCGCCTCGCGGATATGATGAATGCCGGCCAGCCAGGTTACGGTTCGTTCGATGCCGAGGCCGAAACCGGAGTGCGGTACGGAACCGTATTTCCGGAGATCCAGATACCATCCATACGCCTGCTCGGGCAGTTTCTCTTCCCGAATCCGGGCCAGCAGTTTGTCGTAGTCGTCCTCGCGCTGGGAGCCGC
>JAAZOE010000496.1 GCA_012797915.1 Candidatus Zixiibacteriota bacterium
AAAAGCCGGTGCTGCTCAAGCGGGGGATGGCGGCGACCATCGATGAATGGGCGGCGGCCGCCGAGTATATCCTCAAGGGAGGAAACGAGCGGGTGATCCTCTGCGAACGGGGCATCCGGACCTTCGAACCGCGCACGCGGTTCACGCTGGATATCCTGGCCATTCCGCTGGCCCGGAAGCTGACCGGATTGCCGGTGGTGGCCGATGTTTCCCATGCCGCCGGCGACCGGGCGCTGGTGCCTCCCCTGATGCGGGCGGCGTTGGCGGCGGGGGCGGATGGGGTCATGGTGGAGGTGCACCCCGATCCCGAGCAGGCCCTGTCGGACGGCATTCAATCGTTGTCGTTTGCCGACTTCGAACAGCTGCTTACTGATCTGAAGGAATCGAAGTTGCTGTGATCGAAGCAAAGGCTGTTGACGGCATGGTTGCGCAGATGTGTCTCGATTCAACCATATGACATGAAGCTCACGCATGATGACGAAAGATTGACCATGACGGCGGCCGAGGCCGCTCGAACCCGTCTGACTCTGCCGTTCGTTATTTCCGTTCCTATTTCTCCCCTCGATATCCTGGCCTGGCTGCGGTCGCAATCCGATCCGCGGACGGCCTATTGGCGCGACCGCGAAGGGAAGGTCGAAATCGGCGGCGTCGGCGCGGCCGTACGGTTGCCGCGTCGGGCCATCGGAGACCCGTGGAAACGGCTTCCGGATGATACCCTCGTGTTTCCTTCCTCTACGGTATTCGATTCCCGGCGGCAGCGGGAGACGATCTGGCGGGATTACGCCGTCGATGATGTGGTCATTCCAGAGGCGATGATGATCCGGAGAGGAAATGACCATGCCTGCCGGTATTGTTTCCCGGTTGCACCCGACGCCGATCTGACGGCCATCAGGACCGTCATATCCAAAGTCGTTGCGCCGGAGGGGCAACCTGTCAAGCCGGCCCTGGAATCATATCCAATTCGCCCGAAATCGACCGTTTCGTCTCCCAGCCTCGATGGCTGGCGGGAAAGGGTGAATAAGGTCCTGTATGATATCGCCGCCGGGCGGGTGAAGAAGGTGGTCCTGGCCCGGCGTGTCGATTATGAGTTCGACCACGCAATCGATCCGTGGATGGTGTTTCTGAAGCTGCGCGAGCATCATCCGAACTGCTACGCGATATATCACCAGGTGCGGCCGGAAACCGCGTTTCTGTCTTGTACGCCGGAACGGCTGTACCGGCGCGATGGCCGTTCGATTGAAGTCGACGCCCTGTCGTCCACCGTGGCCCGTGGCGGAACCTCCGAGGAAGACCGACGGCTGGAGGAGGAGTTGCGCGGCGATGAGAAACAAAACCGGGAACATCGATTTGTAGTTGACGGCGTGACCGCCAGGCTGAATCCTGTATGCCGGGAGAGGCCCCGAATCGGCGGGACATCCGTGATGAAATTGGCGCGGATTCAGCATCTCTGGACACCGATCAACGGGACCTTGAAAGAGGCGGTCACCGATGACACCCTGGTGGAAGCGTTACACCCCACGCCGGCGGTGGGGGGAACCCCCCGGCAAGAGGCGATGACCATGATCGCCCGGCTGGAGCCGTTCGACCGGGGATTATATGCCGCGCCGTGGGGGTACGCGGGTCGGGACGAGGCGGAGTACGCCGTGGCCATCCGCTCGGCCCTGGTGGCCGACAGGGTTGTTTCCGTTTTCACCGGGGCCGGGATCGTGGCCGGGTCGGATCCCGACCGGGAGTGGCGGGAGCTGGACGACAAGGATATCCTGCGGCCGTTGTTCGACAAAGGAAAGCATCCATGACCGCGCCGAACATCAATTATTTCGTGGCGCAGATGATCATCGATCGGTTATGCGCTCTCGGCCTTCGGCAGATGGCGATTTCCCCCGGATCGCGGTCGGCCCCGCTGGCCGTCGCCGCCTCGACTCACCCCGCCCTGGCCTCAAGAATGATTATCGATGAGCGGACGGCGGCGTATTACGCCCTCGGAACGGCCCAGGCGACGGGCTCTCCGGCCGGGGTGATTTGCACCTCCGGGACCGCCGTGGCCAATCTGTTTCCGGCGGTGGTCGAGGCGTATCAATCCCGGCTGCCGTTGGTCCTCCTGACCGCCGATCGCCCGGAGGAACTGCAAAACCGCGGGGCCAATCAAACCATCGACCAGCAGGGCATCTTCGGCCGGTATGCGACAAGCGTCACCATCGCCGCCCCCGACCGTTCGACCGATCCCGTGACTATACTGGAACAGCTCAATCGGGCGATGATGAATGTACCCGACGGTCCCGTCCATATCAATATGCGGTTCCGCGAACCGCTGGCGCCGGTGGAGGAACCGTATGACCGCGAGGCGATGTCGAAAGCGGTGGCGGCATGGCTGAACACCCATGACCACGAGACCGCCCCCCTCTCTGTTGATGACCTCGCCCGGCTGGCGGACGACATCATCCCGCTCATCCGGCGAAGCCGATCCGGCCTTATCGTGGCCGGACCGGAGGCGCCGTTTCGGGCCGGTGATGGGATCGGCAGCCTGGCGGAACGACTGGGGTGGCCGATGGCCGGCGATATTCTTTCCCAGCAACGGGGCCGGCGCGGGGGGAATCGCTGCACGGCCTATGACCTGTACTTGGATGCCCCGGAATTCGGTGAGCAGACCCCCTGCGATTTGCTCCTGCATTTCGGCGGCCTGCCGACTTCAAAACGACTCAATGAATTCCTTGTCCGATTGAAAGGAATTCCCTATATCAAGATACAGGATCACGGCCGGACCATCGACCCGGAGCGATTGGAAACCGGGCGTATCGTTGCGCCGGTCGGGCGTTTTCTCGCGGCCGTCGGCGATCAGATCGAGTCGCGAGGTGAAGGGGAACATCTGTTGTCCTGGAGGCACAGGGAGAAGCAGGCGGCGGAGGCGCTAGCCGGGTATTTTGCCGATGATCGGCTGACCGAGCCGGCGGTCGCGTATCACCTGGGACGATGGCTCGACGAGGGCGAGGCAGTGTTTCTGTCCAACAGCCTGCCGGTGCGGGAGGCCGAGAGTTTCATGGATTTCGAAGGGCGGGAGATTATGGTCGGGTGTAACCGCGGGGCCAGCGGGATCGACGGCGTTCTGGCCTCGGCCTGCGGATTCGCGGCCGGAAGCGGCCGCTCGACGACGCTTTTGATCGGCGATCTGGCCTTGCTTCACGATCTCAACTCCCTGGTCATTGCCGCCGAGTCCGCGCCGCCGGTCACTATCGTCGTCCTCAACAACGGCGGCGGGGGAATTTTTGATTTCCTGCCGATAGCGCGGTTTCCGGAGCTTTTGGAACGGTGTTTCACGGCCGGTCACCGACTGACGTTCGATTCGGCCGCCCGGATGGTCGGCCTTCCGTATCACCGGCCGGCATCGACGGCGGAGCTGGCGGCGGCATATCGGTCGGCCCGCGAAACGGGACAATCGTCTCTGATCGAAATTTCATTGGATCATTCAGATACCGTCGGAGAACAGGAAAGAATTCGGACCAGGGTCCATACGGCAATGAAAGGATAAAGGTGTGATTTCGGTGGCAAAACTTCAGGTGACATGGCGCTATCACCCGGTGGGGGTGGCGGGTTGTCAGCCGCTGTTGTTCCTGCATGGATTCATGGGGGACGGCCGCGTCTGGATGTCGACCATGAATCAGATTCAAGAGATGGTCTATTCGGTGGCCCT
>JAAZOE010000497.1 GCA_012797915.1 Candidatus Zixiibacteriota bacterium
CGCCGGTTCCTCCCCGCAGAACCGGCAGGCCTATCGTTTTGAAGTCCGGCCGTAGGCCCTGGTTCCGTCTCGGGCAGGGCCCGAGTTCCGACCATAGAATATGAACCGTACTGCGCGGATGCATTGGATGTTGCCCGCGGCGCTGGTTTTGGCCCTGGGAGTGATGGTCCCCATCGAGGGCGCCAACCCGCTGATTCCCCCGGCGGAAGCCATCGAGACCCTGCTGAAACAGGCAATCTCGCTCCAGAAAGACAACCAACCGGATTCGGCCTTGGTCTATGCCCGACGGGCTTTCGATCTGACTGCCGCCGAACCGGATTTGTCTGCCCGGTTTACCGCTGACATCTTTACCGGTCTGGGGGAGTGCTTTTTCGCCCGGAAAGAATATGATTCCGCCGGATTCTACCTCAACCGCGCCTTGGCAGTCGCCGAAAAGGAAAGGGCCGATACCCTCACCGCGACCGTTTTGGTTCGTCTGGGAAAAGTCTACTATCGCCAGCGGGCCTGGGATCGGGCGTCCCAGTGTTACCGGCGGGCGCTGACCATCAGGGAAACCCTGTACGGTTCCGCTGCCTCGGAGTTGATCGAGGTGTTGACCGGGGCTGCCGCTGTCGCGTATCGGCAGTACCACTATATGGATGCGGAGCCGCTCTGCCGCCGCCTGGTGGCGATTGCAGCCGCGACCGGGGGACCGGATTCGCCGACCCTCATTGATGCCAACCGGTATTTGGGCTGGGTGTACGACTGTCAGCTGCAGTTCGATGAGGCCCAGGGATACTATCGCCGGGCGATCTCGGTGGCGGAACGGCAACCGGTCGTCAATCAGGCCGATCTGGCGCGGCTGTACGGCCAGCTGTGTCAATCGTATTTCAATGGGCAGAATCTGGAGGCGGCCGAGCGGGCCGGCCGACGGGCGCTGGCTATCGCCGAGGAACATCTTGGTCCGAACGACCGCGCCACCGCCGAAGTGCTAACCCCGCTGGTCGGCCTCCATTCCATCCTCCGGGAATATGACGTGGCCGAACGGTATGCCCGCCGGATTTTGGCCATCCGGCAACATCTGCAACCGGGGGATGACGAGGAGGTTTCGCGGAGCCTGGCCGTGCTGGCGCATGTGTACAGATTTCAAGCGCGGTTGCCGGAGGCGGAAGCTTACGAACGGATGTCCTGCGACATGTTGCTTCGTCTGTTCGGCCCCGAGGACCCCACGCTTCTTCGGCGGCAGTTGGATTTGGCCGAAATCTGCATGATGTCCGGACAACCGGCGAAGACGGAGGCAATCCTTGAGGCGGCCCTCCCCATCATGGAAAGAGTCATGGGCCCCGCGGCGACCATCACCGTGTGGGCGGGCAATCTGCTGGCCGGCGTTCGCATCCGACAGGGACGAATCGCCGAGGCCGAGGCGATGATGCGGGAGAAACTGGACGCCATGGAGAAGGCGTATGGTCCCCGGTATTATTTCCTCAATTACAGTCTGGAACCGCTGCTGGATCTGTATCTGGCCGTCGATGAACCGGGGAAGGCCCTGCAGTGCGGCGAACGCCTCCTGCTGCTGCGACAGGACCTGGCCCAGAAGATGTTCGTCTGTTCATCGGAGAGCGAAAAGCTGTCCTGGGTGGAACAGAACCCGGTGATTATTCCGCAACTCATCACGTTGGCCCTTACCCATGCCGATCCGTCGGCCGACAGCGTGGTGTTCGATATGGTGCTCCAGGGCAAGGCGATTGTTTTCGACGCGGTTCTGGAGGAGAAGCAGGCCGCCTTCTGCAACGCCGGCGATGTTGTCCGCGGGAAAATTGCGACCCGGACCGGTCTCTGTACGGCCATCGCCGATCTGGCGACCGGCGGGGGGGGCGGACGGGACCGCGATGGCGTGCGGGAACGGCTGGTGCGGCTGTATGATTCGCTGGAGATCGTGGAAGCCGATTTGAGCCGCCAGTGTGCCGCGTTCGGCACGGCCATGGCCGAGCGCCGGGTGTCGTACGCCCAGGTCAACGACTTTCTCCCCACCGGTGCGGTCCTGCTGGAATACGTCAAATACGCCGCCACGCTTCCGGCGCAGATGGAGGTCGCCATCGACCCCCCGCCGGTGATGCATTATCTGGTTTGTACGCTCGACCGGGTCGGCCGGGTCGTCCTGGCCGACCTCGGCGATGCCGCCGCAATCGACAGCCTGATTGCCGTCGCGCGGACGATGCTGTACGACGCCGAGCGGCGAATCTATTCGCCCATGGCGCCCTATCTGGAGGAACGGCTGAACGAGGTCACCGGCGCCTTGTACCGGCGACTGGTGGCTCCGGTGGAGAAGACCATCGCCGGCGCCGCCGAAGTATTTATCTCTCCCGATGATATGCTCAATCTCCTGCCGTTCGAGATTCTCCCTCGGCCGGATGGGTCCTACCTGATCGAGCGGACCCGCTTCAGTTATGTATCGTCCGGCCGCGATCTTATCCGCATCGGCCGTCAATCGGCCGCCGGAGAGGATGCCCTGGTGCTCGGCGATCCCGACTACGAGGCGACGCCCAAGGCTCCTCCGCCTCCCACTTCCGCCGGCCAATCGTTGCTGGCCTCGCTTTCTTCATCGGGGGTTCCCGGCGGGATGTCGACGGAACCGTCGCCGCGGGGACGGCAGTTCCTGCCGTTGCAATACAGCCGCATGGAGGCAACCGCCATCGCCTCCGCTATCGGTCGAAACGGCCGCCTGACCGTCCATGAATTGTACGGCCTGGACGCCCGGGAAGAAGCGGTCAAGCAGATGGCCGAGGCGCCGTATATCCTCCATCTGGCCACGCACGGGTATTTCTCAGCCCCGGCGACAGAATCCTCCGACCGATTCAGCGACAATCCGCTGCTGCAATCCGGTCTGGCCCTGGCCGGGGTCAACCGCCTCACCTCATTGCCGATGCCCGATTCGCCCGGGACGGACAACGGAATTCTGACGGCCCTGGAAGTCTCCGGTCTGAATCTGCAGGGGACTGGGTTGGTGGCCCTTTCGGCCTGCGAATCGGGAGTCGGAAAGCCATCGGCCGGCGAAGGGATTTTTGGTTTGCGGCGGGCGTTTTTGCATGCCGGGGCGCAGTCGCTGATCATGAGCCTGTGGAAGGTACCGGACCGGGAAACGGCGGAGTTGATGACCCGGTTCTATGAGCTTTGGCTGGGAGGGAAGTCCCGGGCGGAAGCGCTGCGCACCTCGGCCCTGGAAATCCTCCATAGATTGCGGACGGAGAAAGGACACGGCCATCCGCTGTTTTGGGGCGGATTCGTGCTGGCCGGCGATCCCCGGTGACCGATGGAATCGTCTCGGCGCAGAATCGGCGGGCCTATGGATTTCGGAATCCTTCATATCCTCGGTACCCGCCCCGGAGACAGCCGCGCCAACCGGCGGCATCGAAGGAACGGGATCGGGATAGCGATGCGATTTCTGCCGATGCTGATGGCGGTTGCGGTCCTTTCCTGTTCGCCGGACGCGGGAAAGACCGAAAGGACGGCCAACATTCCTCCCCGACAGACAATCGAGACGCTGGTGGGGCAGGCCGCGTCGTTTCAGGAACAGAAGCAAGCGGACTCCGCCCTGGCTTATGCCCGGCGGGCCGACTCCCTGGCCGCCGATAGTCCCGGTGATACCCCCGCCCGGCTTCAGGCCGATATCTTCTACCTTCTGGGCCGGAATCACTATGAACAGAAGAGTTATGATTCCGCCGGGGTCCATCTGGAGAAAGCCCTGGCGATCGCCGAGGAGAACCGGGCCGATACGCTGATATCCGACATTCTCCTGTATCTGGGGCGGGCCTGCTTCCGCCAGCGAGCCTATGATCGCGCCGCGGAGCTGTTCCGCCGGGCCGTGGTCCTCCGCGAAGCCATCTACGGCCGTGATCATGCGGCGGTCATGGAACCTCTGTCGGCGCTGCTTCGCGTGCTGTACGACCAGTTGCATTATATGGAGGTCGAACCGTTGGGCCGCCGGCTGGAGGCGCTGGCCCTCAAGGTGGAAGGACCGGACTCACCCGCTGTGGGCCGGGCGAATTTTTATCTGGCCTGGGTGGCGGATAATCAACAGCAGTATGGTCTGGCGCACACCCATTATCGAAAAGCAATCGCCATCATGGAGCGCCAGTCCCCGGTGAACTACGAGCTCCTGGCGGCGGTATACGGAGTGTTCAGTCTGTCGTATTTCCACGGGGGAGATCTGATCGCCGCCGAGAAAACCGCTTTGCGGGCGCTGGCCATCGCCGAAGAGCACCTGGGCAGGAACCATCCCGTGGCGGCGCAAATCATGATGCGTCTGCTGACCATATATTCTCAAGTCGGCCGGTTCGAATTGGCCGAAGCCTACGCCCGTCGGGCGTTGGCCATCCGGCAGGCTCAGGAACCGATTGATAAGGAAGACGTCATCGAATCTTTGTATGCCCTGGGGTACGTGTATCGGGAGGAGCGGAAGTTGACCGAGGCGGCCGCGTACGTCAGCCTGGCCTGCGATATGACCCTGGACACATTCGGCCCCCAGGACCCCAAACTGATGTATTACCGGACGATGCTGGCCCAGCTGTATGAGTCACTGGGACGACTGCCCGAGGCCGAACGGCTGTATGTCTCCTTCCTGCTGGAAGTCGAAAAGGTCCTCGGCCTCGCCCACCGAAGCACTCTCTGGGCGATTACCGGTCTGGCGGGGATATGGACGCAGCAGGGAAGATTCGCGGAAGCCGAATCGCTGTTGGTCGGCAAACTCGATGCTCTGGAACGGGAGTGCGGCCCGCGGTACTGCTATATCGGCATCCTGCTCCAGGAGTTGCTGGACATGTACTGGGCGGCCGGCAAATACGATGAGGCCTTCGCCTGCGGCGAAAAACTCCTGACGTTGCGTCGGGATCTGGCGGAAAAGGTGTTCGCGCTTTTATCGGAAAGCCAAAAACTCATGTGGATCATGCAGAATCCTGTGGTTGTGCCGGACATGACGACCCTGGCCCTGGCTTCCCCCGGACGATATAAAGACAGCGTGGCCTTCGATATGATCCTCTACGGCAAGGCGATCGTCTGCGACGCCGTCATGAAGGAAAACGCCGCCGCCTACTGTTCCGCCGATGCCGCAGTCGGCGAGAAAATCAAGCACCGCGCCGAACTATGCACGGCCATCGCCAATTTGGCCGCTAATGAGGATGCGGCCGGCGCCGACCTTCGACGGCGATTGTCGGACCTGTACGATTCGCTCGAAATCGTCGAGGCCTACCTTACCCGTCAGTGCTCCGATTTCGGCGCCGCCCTGGCCGAGCGACGGTCGGCCTGCACCCTGATCGCCGATGACCTCCCGTCCGGCGGGGTCCTGCTCGAGTAC
>JAAZOE010000498.1 GCA_012797915.1 Candidatus Zixiibacteriota bacterium
CAGGTCACCACCAGCCCGGTCGGCAAATGGGTGATCCGCACCGCCGAATCGGTGGTGTTGACCGACTGCCCGCCCGGACCGCTGGAGCGATAGACGTCGACCTTCAACTCGTTTTCCTTGATCTGGATGTCGACCTCTTCCGCCTCCGGCAGCACCGCCACGGAAGCCGCCGAAGTGTGAATCCGTCCCGAAGCCTCGGTCACCGGCACCCGCTGCACCCGATGGACTCCCGATTCGAACTTGAGCCTGGAATAGGCCCCCTCGCCGGAGATGCCGAAGATGATTTCCTTGAGGCCGCCGATCCCGGAGGGGCTGCTGGAGAGGCTTTCCACCTTCCACCCCTGTCCCTCGGCGTACCGGGTATACATCCGGTACAGGTCGGCGGCGAACAGCGCGGCCTCTTCCCCGCCGGTGCCAGCGCGGATTTCCACCACCACGTCTTTATCATCGTTGGGATCGCGGGGAATCAGAAGGATACGGAGTTTTTCTTCGAGCTCGGCCTGTTTCTGCTCGTTCTCCGCCAGTTCGACCTTTGCCATCTCCACCAATTCCGGCTCGCCGCCGGAGTCGACAATTTCCCGCGCCCCGGCCGTGTCGGCCACCAGCTTGCGATATTGCCCGGCCAGATTGTGGATCTCCTCCAAGTGGCGATGCTCCCGCGACAGGGCCTTGAGTTTGGCCGGGTCGCCGAACACCTCCGGACGCGCCAGCTCCTCGGCCACCTGCCGAAATCGTTCTTCGATTTTATCCAGCAATTCGAGCATCGCCTCACCTCATGACAAACCCGGACGGAATATAGATGTCCCCGCCGGATGGTACAAGTTGAAAGGGGAGTATGTGAACGAAAAGGTCGCTAGACGGGAACCCGCTTGACCAGCAGGTTCGATTCTTTGATTCCCATGGCCGACTCCAGGGCCACGATCGCCACCTCAATCTGGTCGGGGGTCGGTTCCTTGGTGGTGATATTCTGAATCCACAGCCCCGGAGCGATCAACACCCGGGTAATGGGGGAATTGCGGGTTTTGCCCGAGAGCTTCAGCAGTTCATATGATCCCCCAGCCACCAGCGGCAACAGGGCCAGGTGGATGGCGAACCGGACCATCAGCGTCGGGGCGTGGCCGGTGAGAATAGCGAACAGGGTATCGGAGATGGAATAAATGAGGATGGCGAAAATCGCCACGATCAGGATAAAACTGGTGCCGCAGCGGGGATGGCGGCGGCTGTAGGCGACCACGTCTTCGGGTATCAGCTTGGCGCCGGATTCGAAGGCGAAAATCGATTTATGCTCGGCTCCGTGATAGGCGAACACCCGTTTGAAATCCCCCAGAAGCGATATCCCCCAGACATAGAGGATGAACAGCGCCACCCGGATAAATCCGGCCACCAGGTTGAACTGCAACGCCTCTTTCTGGATATTCAGCAGCGACGACAACGCCAGGGGAAGAAAGAAAAAGATCGTGATCCCCACGCCCATGGCCAGCACCACCGTGGCGGCCAAAAGCAGGGAATTCGGCTTCCGTTTCTGTTCGTGATATTCCTGGCCGTTCTTGGCGGCCTCTTCCCTTTCAATTTCAGAGACGGCGACATCGGCGGAGAAATTCAGCGACTTGATGCCGACGAAGAGCATTTCGATAAAGGATACGGCCCCGCGGATGATGGGGAGGCCCAGGAGTTTGTGGCGTTTGGTCAGCGAAATAAACGTATCGGTCTTGATTTTGATCTCGCCGGACGGTATCCGCACCGCGGTCGCTATACGGTCGTCCGAACGCATCATGACCCCCTCAATTACCGCCTGACCGCCGACCGCCAAATCCGGCATCACCGTGCTCCTGTTGAAAAACTCACGCTACCTGAGACGCATCAAACATAAGACCCGGCGGACGGCCAAACGCGTCCGCCGATCCATAGTCTATGTACGCTGAGAGCCGGTCCTCCCATTGGGGAAAAGCGTTATTTCTTCTTATCCAGATTGTATTTCTGACGGAACCGCTCCACCCGCCCGGCGGTGTCGACCAGTTTCTGCTTGCCCGTGAAATAGGGATGGCAATTGCAGCAGATTTCGACCTTGATGTCTTTGATTGTCGACCGGGTTTCGATCACATTGCCGCAGGCGCAGGTGATTTTGGTCTTCTCATATTGGGGATGAATTTTCGGCTTCATCACAACACCCTTGTTTCCCAAAACGTTACGCGAACCTATCGTATCCCGGCGTACCCATGATACGCCAACGTAGCCGAAAAATATAACCCTTTTCCCGAAAAAGGCAAGCCCCTTTTCCTATCGGTAAAAATGTAATCGATCCCCAGCCGAAATCGATTAGATTGTACCCCGGCCGCCCCGGCGGC
>JAAZOE010000499.1 GCA_012797915.1 Candidatus Zixiibacteriota bacterium
GAAACACTTTGATCATTCTGGCGGTCGTTCCCGCCGAGGCCGCCGCTGTGGCGGCCTGGTGGAAGAGCGGTCGGGCACCCTGGGCGGTCGTGGTCACCGCCTTTCTCCTGGGGATCCCGGCCGGGGTGGTCCTGCGCAAGGTGCTTTCGCGAAAGCCCCGACGGGACACGGGTTATCTGGTCGCCTACGAGGACATGCTCTCGGCGCTGACCACGTTCGGTCATGGACAGATGGCCGGGCGAAACCTTACCCGGCTGGCCTTCTTGTTTGCCAACCTGCCGGACGACCCGAAAAAGATGGAAGAAATCCTTCCCAATATACAATCGGCGCTGGAAGCGTATCGGTCGTTCACCGCCGGACAGCTCGAGGCCATTGCCGTCCAGGGCCGGCATGTCCCGACGATTCAGCCGGCCATCGCCGAGTTGACCAAACAAACGGCGCAACTTAATGCCCTGCTGACCGATTCCACCCCGGAGCAGTTGTCGACCGAAGATCTGGTCCTGCTGAAGACGGCCGTTCCGCGCACGATCGATTCGCTCCGTCACCGCATCAAACAGCTGGAAACCCAGATTCAACCGGTTTTCGGTTCAGACCTGATCAAGGTCATCCCCGGCGTGCTGATCTCGATCGCCGGATTGATCCGCCGGCGCAGGATAAAAATCTCGCAGGTGACCATTGTCGGCGATTACCTGCACCTGGCCTTTTTCCCGCCGACCGAACTGGCCGCGGTGATGGAGGAATTGATCGCCAACGCCTGCCAGGCCATGGAAGAAGCGACCGTCCGCCACCTCTCCTTCCGGCTGGAGTACACCGTCGACCAGGTGATCATCGATCTGTCCGATACCGGCGTCGGCCTGCCGGTCGATGATCCGGAGATTTTATTCAGCCGCCAGTACAGCACGAAGGGGAAGGAAGGCGGTTTCGGTCTGTATCATGCCCGTCAGCGGATCGAGCGGTTCGGGGGCAAAATCAGCATCCGCAACAACACCGAGGGCCCGGGGGCCACCGTGCGGATGGTTTTCAAAGGGATTCCTCATGGCTGACACGCCGTTTCATATTCTCCTGATCGACGATGATCAGGAATTCATCAATGATTTCCGCATCCTGCTGCCGTCGCATATTCGTTGCGATGCCGTGCAGTCGGTCGGCGAGGCCCATCGCTTTCTCCAGGAGCATGAAGTTGACGCGCTGTTCCTCGACGTCGACCTGGGTTCGGGGGGCAACGGCATCGTCTTCCTCAAGCAGGTCAAGGCGGAATGGCCGTACCTTCCGGTCATCATGATTTCCGGCAATCAGGATATTACCATGGTGGTCGCGGCCATGCGGGTGGGGGCGTCGGGATACGTGGGGAAGAATCCGGACCTGGCCAAGCTGAAGATATCCATCGAGCAGGCCATCGCCGAGAACCAGCTGCGCTGGCGGTATGACCTGCTGGAATCGGAGATCGATCAGCTCAAGGGGGAACTGGTCGGCAACAGCGCGGCGATGCAGGCGGTCCGGCAACAGATGGCCCGTCTGGCGACGGTCAACTCGACCGTGCTCATCACGGGCCAGAGCGGCACCGGCAAGGAGCTGGCCGCCCGCGGGATTCATCGCTTGTCGACGCTGGGCCGGCAGCCGTTCATCTCGGTCAACTGCGCCGCCTTGTCGCATGAACTGATCGAAAGCGAGCTGTTCGGCCACGAACAGGGGGCTTTCACCGGGGCGGTTCGGCGGCGGATCGGGAAGTTCGAAATGGCCGACACGGGGACCCTGTTTCTGGATGAAATTACGGAAATCCCGTTGGATATTCAGGCCAAGCTTCTGCGGGTCCTGCAGGAGCGGGAGTTCGAGCGGGTTGGAGGAAACCGCTTGATCGGATTTCACGGCCGGGTGCTGGCCTCCACCAATCGCGATCTCGACCAGGCGGTCGCCGCACAACGGTTGCGGGAGGATCTTCTCTACCGACTCAACGTCACCCGCCTGCACCTGCCGCCGCTGGCCGAGCACCGGGAGGATATCCCGGAGCTGGTCCAGCATTTCGTTCGTCTCAAGGCGAGGGAGATGAAGAAGACGTTGCCGGAGATCAGCCCCCCGGCAATGAACCTACTCCAGTCGTATCATTGGCCGGGGAACGTCCGGGAACTGAGCAACGCCGTCGAGAGTGCCATCGTTCATGCCGAGGGAGATATTCTGGAACCGGCCGATTTCAGCTCCGTCCCGACCGAGAATCCCCCGCCGGGAACCTGGGAAGAAGCCAAGCGGGCCAACGAGATTCAGTTTCAACGGGAGTATGTGTCGGCCGTGCTGGCCCGCAACAACGGCAATGTCGCCCAAGCGGCGCGGGAAATCGGCGTCACCCGGCAGGGGTTGCTGAAGATGATGAAACGGTGTGGCCTGTCCTGAGTGTGGTCGCATCACCGACCGCCATTCCCAGAATCATCATCCGGCAAGAGACGTTCATCGGTTCTTCGATTGCGGTTGCATACTGGCCGGAATTCCAGCCGAACCTCAGTTGCCGCATAATCATGTTTATTTACAACAAGATAGGCGGGTGGATGTAAGGGGGGTGTCAACTGCAGTTTCCGTTTTCGCCGCAATCCGAGTCGACCGATTCTTCGTGCCGAGCTGCGCTTTTGTAATCATAACCAAGACATATGGTTAAAGACGCGGCTTCGGGGCTTTAATAGAAATAAAACGGGCAGACCATTTGCATGCAATAATGGTAACTGATTGGTAGGGGAACGTTGTGAGCTGGCAACAGAAACCATTGGTCTTGATTGTCGATGACGACGCCGACTTCGTTTCGGATCTGGCGGTTATGCTCTCTTCCGAATTCAAGATTATGTCGGCGTCCGACACCCGGGAGGCGTGCGAGCGGTGGTTGGAAATCCGGCCCGATTGCATCCTGTTGGATCTGAACATGCCCGAGTATTTCAGCGATGATGCGACTCGGGAGGGGCTGGCCTTCCTGACGCATATGCGCAGCGAGCATGAATCGCGAATGCCGTCGCCGACGCCGGTGATTGTCGTTTCCGGGTGTACCGATGATCGGACCGCCGGGGAAGCCAGAGCATTGGGGGCCAACGGCTTCTTCCGGAAGCCATTGAATGTCAACCACCTCAAGGCATCGATCTGGAACGAGGTGAGTTCTCGGGAGGGGCGGACGCCGTCATGAGGCGGTAAAAAACCTGGGTGCTGAGGAGACAGCTGGATCAGGGACGGCGAATACGCCTGCAGGGAACTGTACCCCTATCAGAGGGGCCGAACGTGCAGAGGGGGTAGGGCTGGTCCAGGCGGGCGAGGGACCGATGGAGTTTGTGCTCTCTTCATCGGTCCTGTTTTTTTATCGGAACCGGCCACATCCGATTTCAATCCCGGGATTGATGGCCCCTGGCCTTTCCGGCCGAAAAACTCATGCCGCCCCTTGCCTCCGGCCGCCTCCGGCGGTACTTTCAGATTTTTGCCGGCGGAGGGAAACCGCCGGGAGGAAATTGCGTCTATCATACAATGACTAGATAACGATGACGGACAACAACCCAGGAGGGACAATGTCCAGAGTTTCCTGCGTCACTCTGATCGCGTTGCTGTTGATGGGCGGTTTGACTGCCGCCGAAGAGGGGCGTTTGCTGCGCTTCCCCGATGTCAGCGTCGACAAAATCGCTTTCATGCACGGCGGCGATATTTATATCGCGCCGCGGGCCGGCGGCCCGGCCGTGCGCCTGACCAGTCATCCGGGGATCGAGATGTTTCCCAAGTTTTCCCCGGACGGGCAGAAGATCGCCTTCTCCGGGCAGTACGACGGCGACGTGTCGGTCTATTGTATGCCGGTTTCCGGCGGAAGTCCGAAACGGCTGAGCTACCATCCCGGCGTGGCCAATATGTCCGAACGAAACGCCATCGATAATATCGTCATGGGCTGGTCGCGCGACGGCAAATCGGTGCTGTACCGCGGACGCAAAGAAGTCCATGACAGCTGGGAAGGGAAAGCCTATCTGGTGAACGCCGAGGGGGGGCTGTCCGAACCGCTGCCGATGAAAACGGCCGGGTTCACCAGTTTCTCGCCCGACGGCAAAAAGGTCGCCTACTGCCCCATCTTCCGGGATTTTCGCACCTGGAAGCGGTATAAAGGAGGGATGGCCCAGGATGTTTGGACGTTCGACCTGAATACGCTCGAAGCCAAGAAGATCACCGATTGGATCGGCACCGACAACATGCCGATGTGGTACCAGGATCGGATCTATTTCAACTCCGATCGTCCCGACGGCAAGCTCAATCTGTTCTGTTACGACCTGAACACCGGCCAGACCCGTCAGGTGACCCAGTTCACCGAATTCGACGTCCGCTGGCCCAGCCTCGGCCCGGATGCCATCGCTTTCGAAAACGGCGGATACATCTACCTGCTCGACCTGCCCTCGGAAACGGTGCACAAGGTCGTCATCGAGATGGCCGGCGACGAGTTGAATACCCGGCCGGAGTTCGTCAAGGTCTCCGACAACATCCAGGATTTCGAGCTTTCGCCCGATGCCAAACGGGCGGTCTTCGCCGCCCGCGGCGATGTTTTCACCGTGCCGGCCAAGGAAGGGAACACCCGCAATCTGACCAACAGCTCCGGATCGGTCGAACGGAACGTCTGCTGGTCTCCGGACGGCAAATGGATCGCCTATAATTCCGATGAGTCCGGCGAGGATGAAATCTACCTGATCAACCAGGATGGGACCGAGAAGGTGCGGTTGACCACCGACGGCCATTGCCGGCGGTACGAGATGGCCTGGTCCCCCGACAGTAAGAAGCTGGTCTACTCGGATAAAGAACTGAAGCTGTACGCCATCGACATCGCCACCAAGAAGGTCACCCAGCTCGACAGCTCCACCCGCAACGAATTCCACGGCTTTGCTTTCTCTCCCGACAGCCGGTTTTTGGCCTACAACAAACAGCTTAAAAACACCATCCAGGCCATTTTCGTCTATGACTTCACCGACGGCGCCATTCATCAGATCACGGCCGGCTACACCAATGATTATTCGCCGTCGTTCGACCCCGACGGCAAGTATCTCTATTTCATCTCCGAGCGGAAGTTCAACCCGCTATTGGGCAGTTATGAATTCCAGTTCGTCAACAGCGGGATCGACGATATCTATCTGATTCTGCTGTCGGCCAAGGAAAAGTCGCCGTTCGCGCCCGAAAGCGACGAGGTGGCGGTGACCGGCGAGGAAGACAAGGATAAGGACAAGGACAAAGAGAAGAAAGGCGGCCCCGGCGGACCGGGTGCGCCAAAAGAAGGAGAGGGAGAGAAGAAAGAACCGGTCAAGGTGACCATCGACTTCGAGGGGATCTTCGACCGTCAGGTGGCGATTGACCTTCCGGCGGGCAATTACGGCGGCCTGTTGGCCTATCCCGGCGGATTTTTCTATGCCTCCAATCCGCTGTTCGGTTTGATGGGTCCGGTCGGCAATCCCGACGGCGCATTGCACAAATATGATCTCAAAGAGAAAAAGGACGATGTCTTCGCCTCCGGCGTCAACGCCTATACGCTGACCCCCAAAGGGGACAAAATCATGATTCAGCAGCGGGGCGCCTATCGCATCCTGCCGACCGCCGGCGGCGGCGATGCGGGTCCCGGCCCCGGCGGTCCCAAAGGGGGCGGCGGCAGCGACCAGTTGGATTTATCGAACATGGAAATGAAACTGGACCGCAAGGCCGAATATGTTCAGATGTTCAACGAAGCCTGGCGGCTGGAGCGGGATTTCTTCTATGACGCCAACATGCATGGTGTGGACTGGCCGAAGATGAAGGCGCGGTATGCCCCGCTCCTGCCGTACGTCGATCATCGTTTCGACCTGACCTACGTCATCAGCGAAATGATCAGCGAACTGAGCTGTTCGCACACCTATGCCGGCGGCGGCGACCTGGCCCGGATTCCCTCCAGCGGAGTGGGGCTGTTCGGCTGCGATTTCGCCGTTGACAAGGGCAACAACCGCCTGCGCATCACCAATATCCTGAAGGGCGAAAACTGGGATGAGGCGTTGCGGTCGCCTCTCACCGAGCCGGACAACGGGGTCAAGGAAGGGGAGTACCTGCTGGCCATCGACGGCAAGGAAGTCACGGCCGGTATCGATCCCTACTCGCTGACCGAGAATACGGTCGGCAAGCTGGTGACGCTGAAGGTCAACGACAAGCCGACCATGACCGGGGCGCGCGAAGTGGTTATCAAGCCGCTGGCGGCCGAGGACAAGCTCCGCTACTACAACTGGGTGGAGCGCAACCGGGCCTATGTCGATTCCGCCTCCGGCGGGAAAATCGGGTACATCCACGTGCCCGACATGGACGGCGAGGGTCTGGTGCGGTTCCTCAAGATGTTTTATCACCAGTCGCGGCGAGAAGGGTTGATCATCGACGACCGCTGGAACGGCGGCGGATTCGTCTCGCAGTTGATCCTCGACCGTCTGCGGGCGCCGTTCGGCGGCGTGGCCGTGTCGCGCTGTTTCGAACCCACTCCGGCGCCGGACAACGCCATCACCGCCCATCTGCTGACGCTGCAGAACGAGTTCTCCGTCTCCGACGGCGACAACTTCCCGCATTATTTCCAGCTGTACAAGCTGGGTAAGACCTTGGGCAAGCGGACCTGGGGCGGGATCGTCGGCATCCGGGGCTACCGCCAGTTGTCCGACGGCGGGTATGTGACCGCGCCGGAGTTCACCGAGCTGAATCCCGAAGGCAAATGGGTCGTGGAAGGTATCGGCGTGGTGCCGGATATCGAGGTGGACAATCCGCCGGATCGTCTGGCCAGGGGGTATGACGACCAGTTGATCCAGGGGGTGCAGTATCTGTTGAAGAAGATCAAGGATGAACCGCGTCCCTTGCCGCCGTATCCCGGCCCGCCGGCCGAGCGGTAAGCGTCACGGACGTTACAAACAATGGGTGGCACCCACAGGCTTTTGGCTTGAGGGTGTGCCAAGATAGCGTCAATGCAGAAGCCCCGGGAGTCGTCACCGTCCGGGGCTTTCTTTATGTCGGATGATTATGCGGTTCCGGCAGGTCTTGCGGCCCCGACGAAGTCGGGGACGTGTGACCTGCCGGTCTGGTGGCCCACTCCGGCCTTTGCGGGGTGGGTTCCTGCTTTCCTTGCCACGCCAAGGAATATATTTTGCC
>JAAZOE010000044.1 GCA_012797915.1 Candidatus Zixiibacteriota bacterium
GCGCTCGGACACCTACGCGGTCGACGTGGTCGACCGTCCCCGGGTGACAGCGCTGAAAGTCACCATCAGCTACCCACCGTATACCCGGTTGGAGCCGCTGACGCTGGATGAGAATACCGGATCATTCGCGGCCATAGTCGGCAGCCGGGCGCAATTGGAGATGGAGGCCAACCGGGATATCAGTTCGGCGGAGTTGATGGCCTCCGATTCGACGAATCTGCCGATTCCGTTCGACGGCTCCCGCGGCAAGGTCGGCCTGACAATCAAGAAAGACTTCTCCTACCACCTCCGTCTTGTCGATGGCCGGGGCGAGGAAAACCCCGACCCGATCGAATACATGGTCACCGCCGTGCCGGATGAGTATCCGGTCATCACCGTCGTCTATCCCGGTTTCGACGCCAATCTCGATGAAAACATGATGATCCCATTCCAACTGCATATTTCCGATGACTACGGGTTCCGCTCGCTCATTCTCAAGTACCAAATCATCTCCGGCAGGCAGAAAGGGGACGAAAACACGGCCGTTATCAACTTCCCCAAAACGATCGTGACCGAAGGAGAGGTCAGTTTCAACTGGGATCTGGAAAGTTTCGGGTTGATGCCGGCCGATTATATCCTGTACCATTTCGAGCTGGCCGACAACGATGAGGTCTCGGGCCCGAAGGTAACCAAGACCCGCGTTTATGCCGCCCGCCTTCCCTCGATCGATGAAATCGTCTCGGCCAGCGAAACGGAGCAGGAAGCCCGGATTGTCGAATCGGAGAAGATTCTCAAGGAACAGCGGGACATGGCCCGGAAGCTGAACCAGCTGTCCCAGGAACTGAAAACGAATCAGAATCTGAACTGGCAAAACAGGAAGGAAATGGAACAGATTCTCGAACAGCAGCAGAAGACGGCCCAGCGGTTGGAGGAAATTGCCAAGGAAATGGAGAATTCCCTGCAACGCATGGAGCAGAACAATCTCCTGTCGGAGCAGATTCTGCAAAAACTGGCCGAACTGCAGAAGTTGTTTAACGAGGTGGCCACGCCGGAGATGAAGGAAGCCCTGCGGAAGCTCCAGGAGGCGCTCAAGGAAATGAGCGAGGAAGATATCAAGAAGGCGATGTCCGACTTCCAGCTGACGCAGGAGGAGATGCTCAAACGGCTCGAACGGACGGTCGAGTTGTTGAAGCGCTTGCAGGTGCAACAAAAGATGACGGCCATGCTCAAGATGGCCGAAGAGACTCTTCTGGAGCAAAACCGGATCAACGTGGAAACGCAGGAAGGGAAAGCCGACCAGGCCGACCGCCAGATCCAGCGGGAACAACAGGAACAGAAGCAGATGGCCGCGCTCAAGAATGAAGCCGGCAGGCTGGCCGAAATGCTCAAGGAGTCGGAGTTCAAGGATTCCCCTTCGCATCAGAAGTACGTCGAGACGGTGCAGCAGAACGAGGCGGACACGGACATGCAGCGGATGGAATCGGCCTTGGCGCAGAATCAGAAAGAGGACGCGTTGACCAGCGGCCGGTCGGCGTCGGAAAAGTTGGGGTCCATGGTCGACGAGATGCGGCAGATATTGAATTCTCTGGCTGATCAGGAAGGGCAGAAATTGGCCTCCCAGATCCGGGAGACGATCAACGACGCCAATTACCTGTCTCGGGAACAGGAAGGATTATGCACTCGGATGGGGGACCAGGGGACGCGGCCGGCGCGTTTGGGTCAGGCCGCTTCCGAACAACAAGTGTTGCGCGAAGCCGCCTCCGGCCTCCGGCAGCGAATCGACGCTCTCGGTCAGCAGTCCCCCTTCCTGGCGGCGGATCTGTATTCGAACCTGACCGAGGTACTGAAACAGATGGATGGGGCCTGCGCCAACCTGGGCCAGAGCCGGGGCCGGGCCGCCGTCAACCAGCAAAAGGACGCCATCTACAACCTGAATCAGACGGCGATCAAACTTCTCGATGCGCTGGAACAGCAGAAGCAGTGCAACAAGGGCGGGTCCTGCAATAAGAATACGCAGAGACTTCAATCACTCTGCGACCAACAAAACGCGATCAATCAACAAACCTCCGGCAGCTGCCCCAAACCGGGACAGAACATGACCGCCAGCCAGCGCGAAGGGTTACAACGGCTGGCCGCCGAACAAGGGACGGTCCGTAAGTCTTTGGATGAATTGCAGCAGGAGTTCGGCGACCGCCGCGAAGTGCTGGGACGGTTGGACGCCCTCAGCGATGAGATGAAAAAGATCGAGGAAATGCTCGACCAGGGGCAGGCCGGGCAGGAACTGACCGACCGGCAATTGCGGGTCTATTCCCGGATGCTGGACCTGCAGAAATCCCTTTCCCGCCGCGACTATACCGAACAGCGGAAAGCCGTCACGGCCGAGGACATCTTACGCGCCTCGCCGGGACCGCTGGAGGACGACGGCTCCCGCATGAACGAATCGCTTCAGGATCGCCTGCAGCGGTCGTTGCAGGAAGGATATCCGCGGCAGTACGAACAACAGATCAAGGCGTATTTCAAGGCCTTATCCGAGATGGGACAACCACGTGACAGCGGCCGGTAAGGCGGCGCTTCTCATCGCGGCCATCCTGATGGTGATGGCCGCGGGGGTGAGGGGACAGGAATCATCTCCCGCCCAGGGCCAGGGGTCGTTCCGCATCCTGGAAAAACCGGCGGCCCAATACACATCTCCCGCCCTGCAACAGGCCGAACAACTCCTGCTCATGGGGCAATATGAACGGGCGGCGGCCCTCCTGGAACGGGAATTGGAGCAGCACCCCACCGCGGCGGTGGTCATTTCCCTATTGGCGGGGTGTTATGAAGGCCTGGGCGATTATGGCAAACTGCTCATGCTGCTGAATCGACAGGCCGCGCAACAATCACCGAATTTCAACCTCTGCGTGGGTCTCGGCCAGGCCTATCTCCGGAACGGGCAGACCGATTCCGCCCGATACTGGTTTTTCGAGGCCGCCCGACTGGCCCAAAAACATGTCCGTATCCTGACCCGGGTCACCGATGCGTTCCAGAAGCTGGGACAGTATCCTCTGGAACGGGAATTCATCGATTCCCTGCGACTCTGGCACGGCGACAGCACTCTGCTGGCCGAGCCGATGGGTAACGCCCTGGCGGCGCAGGGGGATTACGCCGGCGCCACCCGCGAATACCTGGTCTATATGGAATCCGATTCGGCCGCCGCCGAGGTCGGCGAGAACAAAATTGTCGCCCTGCTGCAATATCCGGAATCGGCCGACAAGGTCATGACCGTGGTCGGCGACGCCCTGACCCGACAGTTGAAAAACCCGCGGCTGGCGAATGTCTACGCGCAGGTGCTGATGGAACAGGGACGATTCGGGGAGGCGTATGACCTGTTTCGCCGCCGCGACAGCCTGTTGAAGACCACCGGCAGCGACCTGCTGTATTTCATGCAGGAATGCCGTCGGCGGGGCCGGTACGACTATATCGTCACCGCCGGGACCTGTTTTATGGAGCGGTACGCCTCTTCGGGGCTGGCGGTCCCGGCCCGTTTTGTCCTGGTCGAAGGGTTGATCGGCCTGGGGAAATACACCGAGGCCGGCCGACTTTTGGATTCCCTCATCCCCTCGACGCGAACCAGCGATCGCGCGGAGGCCCTCATCCGGTCCGGAATTCTCTGCCGGGATCACCTGGATCGGCCGGACAGTGCGGAGGCATTGTTTCGCCAGGTCAGCCGCCTGCTCCCCGGTTCGCGGTTCGATACCGACGCCCGGCTGGAACTGGCCGACCTGTTCGTCCGACAACGGCGGTTCGATTCTGCGATCGCCGTCTATGATACCGTATTGGCCCGGGAACTGCCGGAGGATAAAGCCGAACGGGCGGCCTTCCTTCGCGCCCAAACTCTCTTGTTTAAAGGCGCGTGCGATCAATCGGCCGAAGCCATGCGGAACCTGATCCGGCGTTTTCCCCGAGGGATGTACGTCAACGACGCCATCCAAGTCGGGATGATCCTGAGCGAGGCGCTGGAAGAAGCTCCGAAACAGATGGACCTGTTTGCGCAGGCGGAATATTTCCGGTACACCGGCCGGGTCGATTCGCTGGAATACTACCTGACCAAAATCTGTCAGATCGACATTCCCGGCCTGGCCCCGGTGGCCTATCTTCGCCTGGGGGATATCCGCCGGGGTCAGAACCGGCTTTCCGAGGCGGTCGCCGCCGCCGACAGCCTGGTCGGCCGCTACCCGGATTCGTATTTTGCCCCCTTTGGATTGAAACTGAAAGCCGATATTCTGTGGGTGAACCCGCAGACAAAGGAAGAGGCCGCGGCGATTTACCGCGACCTGCTGGAACGGTATGGTACTTATCCGTTCTCGGCCGAAATTAGAGATACTCTCCGCCGCTCCGATCAAGCCAAACGAAGCTGAACAAATATTCCGGACGGCTCAGTAAGGGGCTTTTTCCTTGACGCGGGTCATCTCGGCGACCTTGTGCTCGAGATCACTGACCCGTTTCTCGTACCCTTCCATCCGGCCAGCCTTGATCTTAGTGGTCGTCCGGACCAGTATCGCCAGCGATATCAACAGGAAAAGGACGGAATTGATTTTGCGAAAGATTTCGCCATAATTGAACATGGCATCCAAAAAGGCGGCCA
>JAAZOE010000500.1 GCA_012797915.1 Candidatus Zixiibacteriota bacterium
GAATGTTGCAGAATTTCAGGTCGATAGATTCAGCCTTGCGTTCGCGGGCGAATTTTTTCAGTCGTTCCAAATCCACGTTCTTCTCCTTTCCCGGAGCGATTGTCCGCCACCCCCCCTAAGGTAATATGACTCCGGTCAGAAAGCAAGTGTTTCGCCTCCATGGGATTGCCGACGGCGGCGTCGATCCGCCCCTCCGCTCGGCCGATCTCGGCCAATAGGCCGACAAATTACTTTCCGATCCGGGCGACCATCCGGTTGACAAATGGGTAAAATTGCGTATATTTTTATTTGGAAGATTCTATAATGATGCTTGTGGTCTGATCATGGGTTCAGGTTCCGTACCGTCATCGTCTTTCATGAACATTTCCCCAACATCGGAGGCGAGATGAGGTTTTTCCGCTTTGTGCTTTGCATCCTGGTGGTCGCGACCGCCGTCTCGGCGGCCAATGCGGATCAAGAGCTGTTCTATGGTCCCAACCGACTTCGCCATAACCCGGACGTATCCCGGTATTTGGAGAATGACCGCGGTATCCCCCGCTATGTCGAGGGACAACTGGCCGCGCAACCGGCCGCCAAGGGGGCGGAAATCACCGCCGCCATGACCTTTTTCGAGGCCAATCGCGGCGCCTATAAAATGAACCAGCCGTCCGAGGAACTGGCAGTCCGCCGGATTTCCCGGGATGATCTCGGGATGACCCATGTCCGATTGAGACAGGTTTACAGGAATATTCCGGTCATCGGCGCGGACCTCATCGCCCATTTCACCGCCGCCGGAGAATTAAAGACGGTCAACGGCACCTATTATCCGGAAATCGACCTCGAGGTGAAACCATCGATCGATGCCGCCCGGGCCGCCGAAACGGCCAATGCCGATCTGCGGTCGTTCTTCGGCGCCGGCGCCCCGCAAACGCCGGAACTGGTCGTCTTTCCCTGGGAAAATAAATTCCACCTGGCTTGGCGGATCTTCCTGCTGTCGGATACGCCCATGGGGCGCTGGGAGTATTTCATCGACGCCGCCACCGGCGAGGTCGTTTTCAAGGCCAACCGGATCATGAACGCCAATGATATCGGCACCGGCTACGGCGTCATGGGCGGCTATCGCGACCATATCGACACTGACTACAACGGAAGTCTCTATCAGATGATCGACAAGACGCGGCAGGCGGCCAATAATCCGCACGGCCATAACGGCCAGATGCCCTCGTCGAATGACATCCGCACCAACATTGCCACGTCGTCGCTGCCCGGCTCCCTGGCCACTGACGCCGACAACGTCTGGGACGTCGCCTCCACCCAGCGACCGGCCGTGGACGGACACGTCTATACCGGGCTGGTTTACGACTGGTGGCTGACGCAGTTTAATCGCAACGGCTACAACGGCAGCGGCGCCTCCATGCTGACGGTCGTCAACTACAGCGGCGAGGGAGACAACAACGCCTACTGGGACGGCTCCCGGATTGTCATCTGGAGTTGGTCCTCGGGATGGCGCTCGCTGGCGGGATGCCCCGACGTCATTGCCCATGAGTGGGGCCACGCCGTCACCGAATATACCTCCGACCTGGTGTATCAAAGCGAACCGGGCGCCTTGAACGAATCGTTCTCCGACATGATGGGCGCGGCCTTCGAATGGGCCTATCCCGACTACGACACTCCGGATTGGGACATGGGCGAAAACGGACGGACCACCGGCGTTCCCTTCCGGTCCATGTCCAACCCCCATACCTATTCTGATCCCGATTATTACGGCACCAGCGACCCGTACTGGGTCGACGTGGAAGGTTGTACGCCGTCGTATTACAACGACTATTGCGGCGTCCACACCAACAGCGGCGTTGGCAACAAGTGGTTCTTCCTGCTCTCCGACGGCGGCACGCACCACAGCGTCACCGTCGCGGGGATCGGCGTGGCCAATGCCATCAAGGTCGCTTACCGGGCCAACGCCGAATACTGGACCTCGGGTACGGAATATGCCGATGCCGCCCTGGGGACGATTTCGGCGGCCAATGACCTCGATCCGACCGGCGCTTGGGCCACCCAGGTCTCACTGGCCTGGAACGCCGTCGGCGTCGCCACCCCCGGCCCCGATTTGATCTTCTCCTATCCCGGCGGCATCCCGTCGTTTTTGACCCCGGGCATCGACGGAACCATCGAAGTCGTCATCACCGGCACCATGGGCGGCGTCGTGGTCGCCGGCAGCCCGAAGATTTATTACTCCCTGAACGGCGGAACCTATACGTCATCGACGATGACGCCTCTGACCTCCTCCCGGTTCCGGGCGACACTGCCGGCAGCAGCCTGTCTCGACCAGTATGAATTCTATTTCAGCGCCGACGAGGCCATCACCGGAACGCACTATGATCACGATTCAACCGACGCCTATTTCGCCATGGTAGCCGAGGGGATGACGACCGTCTTCGCCGACAACTTCAATACCGACAAGGGATGGACGGTTTCCGGTGATGCGTCAACCGGCCACTGGCAGCGCGGGATTCCGGCCGGCAACGGCGACCGCGGCGATCCGCCGACCGATTTCGACAGCTCCGAATACTGCTACGTGACCGGCAATACCTATGGGGACTCCGATATCGACGGCGGAACAACCTATCTGACTTCCCCCGCGTTCGACCTGTCGGACGGCAGCGCTTTGGTCCATTACGCCCGCTGGTATTCGAACGACTACGGCGCCACGCCGAACACCGATACGATGAAAGTTTATATTTCCAACGACAACGGTTCCTCCTGGACGCTGGTCGAACGGGTCGGACCGGTCGAGGAGGCTTCCGGAAACTGGTATGAGCATACCTTCTGGACCGGGGATTTTGTCGCCCCGACCAGTCAGATGCGACTCCGTTTCGAAGCATCCGACCTCGGTGACGGTTCCGTGGTCGAGGCTGGCATCGATGATATCCGCATTTATGCCTATGAATGCGGAACAACACCGCCGGTCATTACTACCGTGTCGTTGCCGAACTGGACGGCGGGGCACCCCTACAGCCAGACCCTGACCGCCTCCGGCGGTTCCGGGACCCTTGTCTGGACGGACAAAAACGGCGACCTCGCGGGTACCGGCCTGACCCTGTCGTCGGGCGGCCTGCTGTCCGGAACGGTTGCCGCCGCCGGTTCCCTCACGTTTACCGCGCAGGTAACCGACAACCTGAGTCAAACCGATGAGCAACTCCTGTCGGTGACTTTCAATGATGCGATCACGATAACCACATCGTCCATCCCCGAATGGACCGCCGGTCATCCCTACTCCATACAACTGACTGCGGTCGGCGGGACGGGAACGCGGTCTTGGACCGACAAGAACGCC
>JAAZOE010000501.1 GCA_012797915.1 Candidatus Zixiibacteriota bacterium
GCTGGGCCCCGTGGTGGTCGTCGACGGCCACTATTTCCCGAAAGTGAAAACCTCGCAGGTGAATGACATCCTGGAGCGCGCCCGCAGCGGAGCGGACAATGTATCGGTGGAAGCCGATCCGCGCATCTTCCCGATCGACGTCAGCTGCGCCCATTGCAATCATACCCTGATGGACGCCTCCCGCCTGATCGACGGTCGGCCGTCGATTCGGGTGATGGCCTCGATCGGGGCCGTGCACGGGTGGATGGCCTTGTCGAGTATGTACGGCAGTTATCATCTGGAGTCGGAATTCGACCTCCCGCCAGACACGATTGTCACTCTCTCCTGCCCCTTTTGCCATGCGGAAATGAACGGCGCCGCCCGCTGCGGTGATTGCGGCGCGCCGATGGTTCCGATGATCGTCAAGGGCGGGGGAGTGGTGCAATTCTGTTCCCGTCGGGCCTGCAAAGGACATATCCTCGATCTGGGCGGGACCACATTCGACTGACGGCCGGCTGAATCGAGATTAAGGGAGATAGTGACATGAAGAAACTTGCATCGGTAGAGGAGTTGGTCAACTTCCGCCGGCGTATCCTGAGTGAGCGGTCGGTCCAGTATGATGTGCCGACGCTGGTTGTTTGTGCCGGAACCGGCGGCCAGGCCAGCGGCGCCAACGACATCATCCTCGTCATCAAGCGGTACCTGATCGAAAAAGGGCTGCGCGACAAGGTGGCCCTCAGGATCACCGGGTGTCAGGGGTTCTGCGAGATGGACCCGTTCATCGTGGTCGAGCCCGGCCGGCACCTGTATCCCAAACTGCGGATGGAGGATGTGCCCAAGGTGATCGACGCCGCCCACGGCGGCTACGTGGACGAGGACCTCATTTACAAGGATCCCCGGGACCATCGACCATTTCACAGCCAGAACGACATCCCGTTTTTCCGCAAACAAACCCGGACGATTCTGGGGACGAACATGAAAATCGACCCCATCCGGATCATCGGGTACGTGGAAAACGGAGGATTTGCCGCCCTGGAGCGGGCCTTGCTGAAGAACGATCCGGAGTGGATCATCCAGGAAGTGCTCGCCTCCGGCATCCGTGGCCGGGGCGGGGCGGGCTTTCCCACGGGCCGCAAGTGGCAGCTGGCCCGGGCATCGCGCAAGGGAGCCAAGGTCCAGAAATTCGTGGTCTGCAACGCCGATGAGGGCGACCCCGGGGCGTATATGGACCGCAGCCTTCTGGAAGGCAATCCCCATTCCATCATCGAGGGGTTGTTAATCGCCGGCATGGCCATCGGGGCCACGCGGGGTATCATCTATGTCCGCAGCGAATACCCGCTGGCCGTCAAACATACCCTTATCGCCCTGGCGCAGGCGCGCGACCTCGGCGTCCTGGGCACGAACATCATGAATTCCGGTATCGACTTCGACGTCGAGGTGGTCAAAGGCGCCGGAGCCTTCGTCTGCGGCGAGGAAACCGCCCTGATCAAGTCGATCGAAGGATATATCGGCGAACCCCGGCAGCGGCCGCCCTATCCCATCGAGCGCGGGCTGTGGGGCTGTCCGACCTGCATCAACAACGTCGAGACCCTGGCCAACATCCCGGTCATCGTCAGCCGCGGCGGCGAGGAATTCGCCAAGATCGGCGCGGTCGGCAACACCGGCACCAAGATCTTCTCCCTGGTGGGCAAGATCAAGAACACCGGCCTGGTGGAGGTGCCGCTGGGGATGAAGCTGAGCGACGTCGTCTATGAAATCGGCGGCGGGCCGGTCGGCAAGGCCAAGATCAAGGCCGTTCAGACCGGCGGTCCCTCCGGCGGCTGTATCCCGGCCAGCATGTTCGACCTGCCGATCGATTACGACAGCTTGGTCAAGGCCGGGTCGATCATGGGTTCCGGCGGCATGATCGTCATGGACGAAAACACTTGCATGGTGGATATCGCCAAATATTTCATGAGCTTCCTGAAGAGCGAATCCTGCGGCAAATGCTACACCTGCCGCAAGGGAACGCAGCGGATGTATGAAATCCTGGAGGATATCACCAGCGGGAGGGCGGACCTGTCGCACCTCGATCTGCTGGAAGAACTGGCCCACGTGGTGAAGGATACCACGATGTGCGGTTTGGGCCAGACGGCTTCGAATCCGGTCCTCAGCACCCTGCGGTATTTCCGCCACGAATACGAACGGCACATCATCGACAAGCGCTGCGACGCCTTCGTCTGCAAACCGCTGGTCGGGGCGCCCTGCCAGTCGGCCTGTCCGCTGGGGACGGAAGCCTGGCGGTACGTGGCCCATATCGCCCGGGGCGAATACGAGGACGCCTACCAGGCCATCCGCGAAGCCAACCCCTTCCCGTCGGTCTGCGCCCGCGTCTGCAACCACCCCTGCGAGGAGCGGTGCAAGGCGGGCCAGAGCGGTTCCGATCCGGTCGCGATTCGGGCCCTGAAACGGTTCATCACCGACCGAATCGATCCCTCCATCTACCACCCGCAAAGCGAACCGTGGATCGGCGGGGAGCCGCCCAAAGTGGCCGTCGTCGGCTCCGGGCCAGCCGGCCTGACCTGCGCCCATTACCTCTCGCTGAAGGGGTACAAGGTGCATGTGTTCGAATCGGAGGGCCGGCCGGGCGGCATGCTCAGCTGCGTCATTCCGTCGTATCGTCTGCCGCGGGAAACGATCCAGAAAGAGATCGATTCTCTGCTCAATGACAATATCACGATCACATACAACGCCGCCCTCGGGCGGGATATCAACGTCAACGACCTGATGGACAGCGGCTTCAAAGCCGTGCTGCTGGCCCTGGGGGCCCACAAGAGCAAGCCGCTCCATCTGGAAAACGAGGACGTACAGGGCGTCATCCCCTCCATCGAATTCCTCAAGGCCTACAACATGCGCGGCGAACAGCTGGGACGCGGCCGGGTGGGCGTGATCGGCGGCGGCAACTCCGCCATCGACGCGGCCCGGATGGCCCTGCGGCAGAAGGACGTGGAAAACGTCACCATCCTCTACCGCCGGACCCGCGATGAGATGCCGGCCTTCGCCGAGGAAATCGAGGCTGCCGGCCAGGAAGGGATCGCCATGAAGACCCTGGTGACCCCGATGCGGGTGATCGCCAGAGACGGTAAGCTGGTCGGATTGGAATGCGTCCGCAACGAACTGGGTGAGCCCGACGCCAGCGGCCGCCGTCGGCCGGTGCCGATCGCCGGCACCGAATTCACCGTCGAACTGGACACCCTGATCGTGGCCATCGGCGAGGATTCCGGCGTCGATGCCATCTCCCCGGCCCGGTCCAGCGGCATCGAGGTGACCACCTCCAATACGGTCCGCGTGGAAAAGGCGACGCTCCACACCAACCGTCCGGGCGTCTTCGCCGCCGGCGACGTGGTCACCGGTCCCAACACGGTGGTCGAGGCCATCGCGGCCGGCAAGAAGGCGGCGGTAATGATCGATCGCTACGTCCGTGGTCAGCAGCTGATTCAACCGGCCGAACCGCGTCTGCCGAAGCGGTACGTTGAACCCGTCCAGATGGATCCGGAAAAGATGGCCCAGCTGGAACGGGTGGAGACGCCGCGCGCCTCGGTGGAATGGCGGAAACGGAACTTCGCTGAAGTGGAGGTGACCCTGTCGATCGACGAGGCCACCCACGAGGCCTGCCGGTGCCTCCGCTGTGACCTGGAGTTCACCAAACCGAAAGAAGAAGCGGCCGAAACCCACGCTGCGGTGATGGGAGGTACATCAGCATGATTAAACTGTTTATCAACGGCCTGCCGGTGACCGTCGAGGAAGGGACCACCATCCTGGAGGCGGCCCAGTTCCTGGGATTCCCCATCCCGACCCTCTGCAGCATGGAAGGGCTGTCGCCCTACGGCGCCTGCCGTCTGTGCGTGGTGGAGATCGGGGAGGGGCCGGGGGCGCGGCTGGTCACCTCATGCACCTATCCGGTCGAGGAAGGGCTAAAGGTGCGGACCACCTCGAACCGGGTCATGCGGGCGCGGAAGATGATCCTGGAACTGCTTTTGGCCTCCTGCCCGCAGTCGAAGACGATCCAGGATCTGGCTTCGGCCCACGAGATCAAGCAGCAGCGGTTCCGTCAGGAATTCGAGGACTGCATCATGTGCGGCCTGTGTGTCCGGATGTGCCAGGAACAGATGGTGGCCAAGGCCATCGGCTTCCGCGGCCGCGGCGAAACCCGCAGCATCGGCACCCCCTTCGACATCAAGTCCGAGGTTTGCCGGCTCTGCGGCGGGTGCATCTACGTCTGTCCGGCCTGCATGTTGCGCTGTTCCTATACGGACAAGGAGCACGTGATTTGCGGCGGATGCGCCAATATCAGTCCGCCCTGTCTGGAAAAAGAGCGTTTTGACGATATGATGTGTTACATGAAACCCTGTGTGGCATGTGAAATCAAGAAGGATTGACGTCGGTAATGGAGGAAAAACAATGTCGACGACCTTTTCGAGAATAAACTCATCCGCCGCGACCCTGACCAAGAACCGGACCGAGGAGTCCATCGTCCCTCATTCCGGGATGTGCGTCACCTGTGTTGACGGATGCATCGGCATGTGCGAAATCGGCAAGTCCGCCTATCGCGGCCACGAAGTCATCTATCCTCAGCCGTTCGGGGTCATCACCTCGGCCGGGGAAAAGAGATATCCCGTCGATTATTCGCATATCAACATCATGGGCACGGCTGCCGGCGCCTTTGGGATGGAAGCCGACAGCGACAAGGCGATTTTCCCGAAAGTCAACCTCGAAGTCGTCTTCGGGCACGACAAAGGGATCAAGTTCCGCCTGCCCTGGATTATCCCGGGGATCGGCTCGACCGATATCGCCAAGAACAACTGGGAAGGGCTGGCCATCGGGTCGGCGCTGGCCGGCACCGGCCTGACCATCGGCGAGAACGTGGTCGGGATGGACCCGGAGGCGACCTTCGCCAAGGGGCGCGTCACCGATACCAAGGACCTCAAGCGCCGGGTTCGTCTGTACCAGGACCATATGCGTGACGGCTACGGCGCGATCATCGTCCAGGCCAACGTCGAAGACACCCGTTTGGGGGTCCAGGAATACGCCATCGAAAAGCTGGGCGTGGAAATCGTCGAGCTGAAATGGGGCCAGGGGGCCAAGGACATCGGCGGCGAGGTCAAGATCCGCAGCCTGAAGAAAGCCCAGATGCTCTTCGAGCGCGGCTACATCGTCCTGCCCAACCCGACCGATCCGAACGTCATCAAGGCGTTCGAGCGGGGAGCCTTCAAGGAGTTCGAGCGGCATTCCCGGCTGGGGATGGTGACCGAGGAATCGTTCGCCCAGCGCGTGCAGGAACTGCGCCAGGCGGGCGCCAAGTATATCTTCCTCAAAACCGGCGCCTACGCTCCGGCCGATCTGGCCCGTGCGGTCAAATTCGCTTCCAAGTACAAATTGGACCTGCTGACCGTCGACGGCGCCGGCGGCGGCACCGGCATGAGTCCCTGGCGGATGATGAACGAATGGGGCGTCCCGCCGGTGGAGCTGCATACTCTGCTGTATCAATATGCCAAGAAGCTGACCGACAAGAAGGAGTATCTCCCGGCGCTGGCTGTGGCTTCCGGCTTCACCTTCGAAGATCAGATCTTCAAGGGTCTGGCCATGGGCGCGCCGTTCGTCAAGCTGGTCGGCATGGCCCGCGGTCCGATCGCTGCCGCCATGGTCGGCAAAACCATCGGCCTGGCGATTGAAGCCAATCAACTGCCGGTGTATGTCGAACGGTTCGGGTTCACCCGCGATGAAATCTTTGTTACCTCCGGCGTCCTCCGTCAGGAACTGGGGAACGAGGAATTCGAGCGCCTGCCCACCGGGGCGATCGGCCTCTATACCTACTACGAGCGCCTGGCTCAGGGCCTCCGTCAGCTCATGTGCGGCAGCCGCAAGTTCGCGCTGGAGTACATGACCCGTAACGACCTGGCGGCGCTGACCCATGATGCGGCCGATCTCACCGGCCTCAAGTATATCATGGATGTCGACAAAGAAGAGGCGGAGAAAATCCTCAACGCCTGATCCGCTTCCGTCGGCAAAGAATACGCCCCCGGCTCCGCAGGGAACCGGGGGCGTTGCTTTGACGGCGTCATCGGTCGGAGGACGGTCTACGGCAGACAAGGGGGCGGACCGCCGCGGAAGATATAGTTGATGATGTAAAC
>JAAZOE010000502.1 GCA_012797915.1 Candidatus Zixiibacteriota bacterium
ACAGCTCTCCGGCGGCGTCGCACCGCTGCCAGAGCGTGCAGGTCTTGCAGTGGGAGGTACACCGGAAGGTGATGAAAAACAGGGCATCAACCGGTTTCCGGAGATGGTAATGGAGCTCCCGTTCACCTATATATCGAAAAGTGGTAACTGCCGCCTTCAAATAGGTCAAAGGCGTCCGGCGCTTGACCGATTCCGTCCTGACGATCGCCGGTCCCGTTGAGGGTTTTCTGGCAGGTTCCGTCACTGCTGATTCACTCCCGGATATTCCGCGGGTAAGATTAATCATTCCTATCCGCCTGATTCCTTGACGGCCCGGCGGTCGGCAGCCATCGTAGTTTTACGCAGCCGCCCCACCCCCGTTAGGCCGAAATCTCCTGAAATCGGCCCTTCGAGTAACCGGGCCGACAAAAATCGACCCTAATATAGTGAAATCGGCCGCAAGTGTATATTATTTAAGGGAAACGGCCTCTTCTTGGAAAGCTATTCCGGCAGTGGCCATTGACGGTTGCCTTCCATTGCGTCATATTATTGCCGGGATCGCTGTATCGGGGAAGCACCCAAGCGAGGAAAACCGGGTCCGATGAATATTCTGGGAATTTCGGCCTTTTATCACGACAGCGCCGCCTGTCTTGTCCAGGACGGCCGGATAGTCGCCGCCGCCCAGGAAGAACGGTTTTCCCGTCTCAAGCACGACTCCGCGTTTCCAGGCGGCGCGATTGCGTATTGCCTGGCCGAGGCCGGCCTATCCCCCGATCAGGTCGACCTGGTTGCCTTCTATGACAAACCCTGGACCAAGTTCGAACGCCTGTTGGAAACCTATTTGACCTTCTCTCCTGTTGGGATTCGTTCTTTCATGAAGGCCATGCCGGTCTGGTTGAAGGAGAAACTCTGGCTGGAAAACCGTATCCGCAAAGCTCTCCCCGGTTACCGGGGCAAGGTCATTTTTTCCGAACACCATCAGTCTCACGCCGCCTCGGCCTTCTTTCCCTCCCCCTTCGACCGGGCCGCCATCCTCACAATTGACGGCGTCGGGGAGTGGGCAACGGCCTCTTGGGGAACGGGGCAGGGTAATCGGGTCGATCTGGCCGCCGAAATGCGCTTCCCCCACAGCTTGGGATTGCTCTATTCCGCCTTTACGTATTTCGCCGGATTCAGAGTCAATTCCGGAGAATACAAGCTCATGGGATTGGCCCCGTATGGACGGCCGGTTTATCTGGACGCCATCCTCGATAAGCTGATCGACCTGAAAGAGGACGGCAGTTTCCGCCTGAACATGAAATATTTCAATTACTGCCAGGGATTGACTATGACCTCGCGGGCGTTCGCCCGTCTTTTCGGCGGCCCGCCGCGGAAACCGGAAGGCCCGATCACCCGCCGGGAGATGGATCTGGCGGCCTCGATTCAAACGGCGACCGAGGAGATTATTTTGCGAATGGGGCGCCATGTCCGCAGAGAAACCGGCGAGTCCAACCTCTGCTTGGCGGGCGGCGTCGCCCTTAATTGTGTGGCCAACGGCCGGATTCTGAAGGAAAAGATATTCGACCGCCTCTGGATTCAACCGGCCGCCGGCGATGCCGGCGGGGCGCTGGGAGCCGCCCTGTATGCCTGGTATCAGTATTTGGATAACGAGAGATGCCCGTCAAGCGACGGCCGCGATGCCCAACGCGACACTCTTCTCGGACCGTCATGGAAAACCGATGACATCATGGCCTGGCTGCAGCGCGAAGGGTATCCCTTCCGCCGGCATAAAGAGCCGGAGTTGATTGACCGGGTCGCCCGAGCCTTGGCGGATAAGAAGGTCATCGGCTGGTTTTCCGGCAGGATGGAATTCGGACCCAGGGCGCTGGGGGCGCGAAGTATCCTCGCCGACCCCCGGACGACCGATATGCTGGCGACGTTGAACCTGAAGATCAAGTTCCGCGAATCGTTCCGTCCGCTGGCCCCGGCGGTACTGGCCGAAGACGCCGACAGATATTTCGAACTGGATACTCCGTCGCCATACATGCTCCTGACCGCGCCGGTGCGGGCCGAACGACGGCGCCGGACTGTACCATTTGATGACCCGGACGAAGGTATCGAACGTATCTACCGGGACCGAAGCGATATCCCCGCCGTGACTCATCTCGACTATTCGGCGCGGATTCAGACGGTCGACCGCCGCGACAATCCCCGTTTCCATGCGCTCCTCGCCCGCTTCAAGGAACTGACCGGATGCGCTGTCCTGATTAACACCTCTTTCAACGTTCGCGGGGAGCCGATCGTCTGTACGCCGCAGGAGGCGTATCGTTGTTTTATGACCACCGGTATGGATATGCTCGTGCTCGAGGAGGTGGTCTTGGAAAAGGGTGACCAGCCGCCTCAACCCGACGGTCGACCGCTTTCGGGGCAACCCGATTGAGGCGCTGAGAAAACGCATGGCCAAACCGCACGTGACCATATTCGACCTTCGCCGTTTCGGAATCACCATGGCGATCATGCTGGCGATTGTCGCCGGGTTCTGCCCCTGGCAGGGACGATGGGCCGGCCCGGCCTGTCTGGGGGCATCGGGATTGCTGGTGTTGATGGCCGTATTCTGTCCGAGGATTCTTCGGCCGTTGGAATGGACCTGGATGAAACTGGCTCGCGGCCTGGGAATCATCAGCACATTCGTGATCTTGACGCTAACCTATTACCTCTTGTTGACTCCACTTGGTCTGATCATGCGCCTGGCCGGTAAGACCGGCTTGAAACTCGGGTTCGACCATAAGGCGTCCAGCTACTGGGAGCCGGTGGAAACCGACGGGCCGGCAAGTCGACCGGAAAAGCCGTTTTAACCCCGATCTCAGCCAATATCTTTGGAAGTTTCGGTACCCCGCAGCTTGCTGCGAGTAAAATGCGTTGACCGATATATCCGCCGACGCCGGACAACAGAAAAGGCAGACCCGAAAGCGAGCCTGCCTCTGCTGTGACGTCTATACGCCGTCGGTTATATAAATAGCGGCGCCAGCACCAGCGTGATCGTCGACAACAACTTAATCAACACGT
>JAAZOE010000503.1 GCA_012797915.1 Candidatus Zixiibacteriota bacterium
CCTTTGTCACAATCGGAAACCAAAGATGGTCGCCATCGCTGCCTGTATGAGGAAACTCCTGCTCATCATTCAGGCCATGCTCAAACACCAAAAACCCTTTAACCCGGAGCTAATACCCTTGACTTAGAACACGGTATCTACCGAAGAATATTGGTACAGACCGAATAGTCTAGCAATTCTCGTAATTCGGGCCGCCGCCGGATTCGGGAACCACCCAGTTGATGATCTGGTACGGATCGGCGATATCGCAGGTCTTGCAATGGACGCAGTTGGACGGCGTCAGCAATAGGTGTTGACCCGGCGAGCCGTCGTCGTTGTCGACCATTTCATAGACGTGCGCCGGACAGAAATGCTGGCAGGGATTGCCGAATTCCTCGGGGCAGCGTTGGTTGCAGATGTCGTAGTCGGAGATGACCAGGTGCGACGGCTGGTCCTCCTCATGCTTTGTGCCACTTTTGTAGACGTCGGTTAATTTATCGAAAGTGAGCTGGTTGTCGAATTTCATGGCCGGAGGTTTTTGACCGCCGGGGAAGAACTCGCCGACCTTTTTCATGTAGGCATGATCCGGTTCGACGTGCCGCTTGTCGAACAGGCCGCGTCCGCCGGTGACAAACTGGAAGGGGATGTGGAACATCCCGGCATAGACCCCCTTTTCGAACCCCTGGTGGTAGTTGCGAACCTTGTATAGTTCCTGGCGGGCGGCGGAGGATTCGAATCGCTTGGCGATGCCGGAGAGGACGGCGGAGGAAAAGTCGGTCTTGTCCAGCGCCTCGGCGATGGTCTCGGCGGCCATCATGCCGGAGAGAATGGCCAGATGAATTCCTTTCAGGCGCTGGGAATTGAGGAACCCGGCGGAGTCGCCGATGATCAGCAGGTTATCGTCGTACAGCCGTGGCATGGCATAGTAGCCACCTTCGGGGATGGTCTTGGCGCCATAGTGCAGCATGGTGCCGTCCTTGAGGAAGGGCTTGATCGAGGGGTGCAGTTTGAACTGCTGGAACCGGGCGTGGGGGTCGTTGGTCGGGTCGGGGGAATTGAGGCCGACGGCGAAGCCGATGGCCAGCAGGTTGCCCGACATCTTGTAGATGAATCCGCCGCCGTATTCGTTCGAGCGGAGCGGGGCACCGAAGGTATGGATGATATCGCCGGGGGTCAGTCGTCCGGCGGGGATTTCCCAGACCTCCTTGACGCCGGTCAGGTACGACTGGTTGACGGAAGCGTCGAAGATCTTCAGGCGCTGGCCGGCCTGTTTGGTCAATGAACCGTGGGTCCCCTCGGCCAGCACGGTCACGGCGGCCTTGATGATGGTCCCGGGTTCGTAGTTCGATTTCGGCTCGCCTTTCTTGTCCAGGCCGTTGTCGACGGTCTGGATGCCGACGACTTTGCCGTCTTCAAGCACCAGTTCGAAAGCGCCGGTGGCGGGATAGACCTCGACGCCGAGGGCTTCGGTTTTTTCGGCCAACCAGCCGCAGAATTTATTCAGGGAGATGATGTAGTTGCCGTGGTTGGACATCCCGGGCGGCGTGAAGGGGAGCTTGGTATGCCGCGAGGCGGACAGATACCAGAGGGAATCGTTGCCGGCCGGGGCCTCGATCGGCATCCCCTGATCGCGAAAGTCGGGCATGAGGGCGGCGATTCCGGAGGGGTCCATGACCGCCCCGGAGAAGCTGTGGGCGCCGGGGTGGCTCCCTTTTTCGATGACCAGTATAGCCGGCGGCTCTTTGCCGGCCTGGCGGGCGGCGGAAGCCAGATGATAGGCACAGGCCAATCCGGCGGGACCGGCCCCGATGATTAATACCTCGGTTTCCAGGACGTCGCGCTCACGCTCCATAGCACAGCTCCTTTCACGATGATGGAAGGAAATATAGCCGCGGCCGAAGCGGAAGTAAAGCGCTTTTGTATGGTTGAAACGATAGGGCGATGGTACCGCTTATTCTCGGGAGAGGGGGACGATCAGGCATCCCCCTCCGAAGCCTTGGCGCCGTTTTTCCCCGAACCGTTATCCGATACGGTCAGCTGAAACATCTCGATCAACTGTTGCCGGTTGGAGCCGATGGTCACCAGACGGCCGGCGACGATGATCGGGTGGCGCAGCAATTCCGGATTGGCCTCGACCAGTTCCAGCAATTCCGCGCGCGCGGGCATCTGCTTATCGAGTTTGTTTTTTCGATACGCCGCCGCCGTCATGTCCAGGTAATGCCGCGGATCGAGGTATCCCACCAACGAGGTCAATTCGTCCCGGCGAAGCGGTTTCTCATTGAGGTCCCTGGCCGTGACGATGACCCCGTGCCCTTCAAGGAAGCTTTTGGCCTCCTCACAAACCAGGCAGGGGGTGCGATAATAAAACTGTGCTCTTTTCTGCATTTTTCCTCCGGGAAACTCCGGACTCTGGCGTGACAACTCTCGTCGAGCCGGAGTTGCCAATATATGCTTCTTTCCCGATGACGCAAGCATTTTTTGACCCGGTCTGTCCCTTTTTGTAACACCGGTGAACGATGGTGGCATCGAAGTCCCCCTTTATAGATACGATTCCATTGTCCCTAAGGCAATAAAAAAACGGCCAAGAAATGTCGTCTATATCCGGGTGGCAATCGCCAGGCCGTCGCGCAACGGGACGATCGTCGTGAAAAAACGATGGTCGCGATACAATGTGCGGGTGAACCGGCG
>JAAZOE010000504.1 GCA_012797915.1 Candidatus Zixiibacteriota bacterium
CGGCCGCCTTCTCGATGAGATCGAATCCCTTCTGTTCCGACAGCCGGGTAATCATGCCGATCAGGGGGACGTTGTCCCGGAGCGGCAGGCCGATTCTGTTGATAAGCTCGACCCGGTTGTTCCGCTTTCCGGACAGATTGGCAACCGAGTAGCGGTACGGAATCCGCTGGTCCTTCTCCGGCGACCAGACGCCGTAATCGACCCCGTTCAAGATGCCGAACAAGTGGTCGGCGCGGCCCTTCAGGACTCCGTCCAGCCCGGCCCCGTCGACCGGCGATGATTGAATCTCCTGGGCATACCGCTCCGATACCGTGGTAACCACATCGGCATACCAAATGGCCGATTTCAGGAAATTGACGTCTCCCCAGAACTCGAACGGCCCGGTGGGATAAAAGAGCGCCTCCGGCAGGTCCAGCTTCTCGAACGTGGACGCCGGAAATTGCCCCTGGAACGGCATATTATGGATGGTGATCATCGAGCGGGTACGGGCATAGAACGGATCATCCTTAAACCGCGTGGCCAGGTAGGTCGGCAGCAGCGCAGTCTGCCAGTCGTTGGCTTGCACGACATCGGGCGCCCACCCCAGGCGAGGCAAACCTTCCAGAAGGGCCCGGCAGAACAGGATATAGCGCTCATCGTTGTCGACATAATCCCTGCCCGTGGCCGGATCGCGGTACAGCGACGGACGAGAGAAATACCGCTTGCTGTCCACGAAGAGATAGGTGACGGTCGAATCCTCCGGCGCCAGACGCAGCAGGCGGACCGGTTCCGGCCCCAACGGCCAGTCGACCTTCCACTCGGCAGCCACGACCGCCTCCGCCAGAAGCGACGGCGGTATCGCGCCGTACAACGGCGAAGCCACAACCACGCTCAAACCATCCTCAGCCAGCACGCGCGGCAGCGTTCCGGACACATCCGCCAGCCCCCCGGTTTTGGCGAACGGCAGAACTTCAGGTGTGGCAAACAACACCTTCAGATGCTCCATCAGCAGGTACTCCCTTACCAGACGGATATCGTTTCTTTGGGAATCGTCAATTCTCTCAGGAATCTGGCCGCGTCTTCCGGCCGGGTCGGGTTGATATAAAATCCCGTGCCCCATTCAAAACCGGCCACCCGGGTCAATTTGGGGATGATCTCCATATGCCAATGAAAATACTCCCGGTATTCATCCCCCACCGGCGACGTATGCAAAATATAATTGTAGGAGGGATCGGCCAGACCCTGCTTCAACCGCAGGAGCACCTCCTTGAGAATCACGGCCAGTTCGGTGTGCATGTCGATTTCGGTTTCGATATAACTGCTCATGTGCGCTTTCGGCAACAACCAGGTTTCGAAGGGAAACCGGCTGGCGTACGGTTCGAAGGCCATGAAGGAATCGGTTTCGGCCACGATCCGGTCCTGATCGGTCAACTCCTGCCGGATGATATCGCAGAAAATACAGCGTTCCTTGTAATCGTAGTACTTCTTCGCGCCGGTCAGTTCCTCGGCCACCCGCTTGGGAATGATCGGCGTGGCGATCAACTGGCTGTGGCTGTGCTCGACCGAGGCTCCGGCCGGCTCACCCTGGTTCTTGAACATCATGATATATTTGAAACGATGGTCGCGCTGGAGGTCGAGATACCGTTCCCGATAGGCCCACAGAACATCCCGGATTTGAACGGCCGGCAGGTCGGCCAGGTCCATTTCGTGCAGCGGGGTCTCGATGATCACCTCATGGGCCCCGATTCCGTTCATCCGGTCATAGATTCCTTGCGGCTCGCGGGTCAGACTGCCCTCGATGATCAGGGCGGGGTACTTGTTGGACACCACCCGCAATGTCCAGCCCGGTTTGTTCGGTTCGGAACCGTCTTTGCGGTAGGCGATGATCTCCGGCGGCGTGGCCGTTTCGTTGCCCGGGCAAAACGGACAGGCATGGGGATGCACCCGCCGTTCGGGCCGGCCGATATTGGTCGGCCGTTTTCCCCGCTCGGTCGAAATGATTACCCAGCGGCCGATAATCGGGTCCTTGCGCAGTTCCGGCATATAATCGCCTCTACTCACGGCCATCGCTCCCTGTCTTCAACATTCCCACTGCCACTCCAGTTCCTGACCTCATGCGACGACGGCTCCATCTCCCCATATCGGCCGTTCGGCGACGATGTTTATCGGACGGATATCCCTGCCTTCCGCATCGCTACCGGTCGGCTGTCGTGTGCGCGAAGATCGCCTGAAACAGGTCGGCGTCGAAGGAAGTGAAGGGGACGCCGCGCCGGGACATGACGATCCTGGCCACTTCCATCGCCTTTTCCAGCTTGTAGATATCGTATCCCGACTCATCGCCCCAGCTGAACGAGGGGACCTCGCGCGAGGTGACCAGTTTGCCGCCGAATATATTGCAGGAAAATCCGATCGACACCCCGGTGTTCAGCAGGGTGCCGATACCGGTCTTGGAATGATCCCCGATGAACGATCCGACCTTGGACAAACCGGTGTCGATCTTCCGGCCGCCCACCGACACCGTGATGCTTTGGTACGTGTTTTTCAAATCGGAATTGGTGGTCATCGCCCCTAGGTTCACCCAGCTGCCGAGATAGGCATGGCCGAGAAAGCCGTCGTGATACTTGTTCGTGTAGCCCTGAAAGATCGATTCCTCCACCTCGCCGCCGACCCGGCAATCCGGTCCGAACGAACACCCTTCCCGGATATTGCCCCGGAAAATTTTCGTTCCAGGGCCGATATAACAGGGCCCTTCGATGAAGGAAAGCGGTCCCACAACGGCATCGCTGTCGACGATAACCGCCCCGCGCCGGCAATCGATAACCGCTCCCGGCCCGATTTCCGCCCGGGGAGCGATGAAGAAATTTTCGATTCCCTGAATGACGGCGCCGGTGTCGATCCGGGCCTCTTTAGCCATCCGGCCGAAATCGCCGCCTGCACCCAGGGCCTGAAAATCCAGACCGATTTGATTGCCGTTCTGGTCGACCAAATCCCACAGGTGCTCGAAGAAATCGAATGTCCCGTCGGCGATCTCGGCTTCGACGCCGAGGGATGACGGGGCCGTGGTCCCGGAGGAGGACACCAACTGAAGAGGCAATTCCTTCAGGGGTTCCGTAATGACGATAGCAGCGGTCACCGGACCCTGCGTGTATATTCGATTGGCGGTCGCCGTCTGCAATTCGCGGGATAGTTTTTCTCCCAACCGCAGACGACCATTGACGAAAACCAACCGGTCTCCCGGCCGGTAGTCCAGCCCGTTGACCATCTTGCCGGTCCGCAAGCCGATGATTCCGGCCAGCTGGGCCCGGCAGGAAAAGGACACCTCGTAGCCGGCAAACGCCCGCGCGATTCGCTCCCACAGCGTCCAGGCGCCGCACCGGAGTTCGAAAACCGGCCGGCTCAAAGTGAGGGGGTGGAAATCGGCGAAAGCGCCGTCCTCGAATATGATCAACCGGTTGGTCATGATCTTCTACATCACCAGGCGATACCGCGGCCTGTCTCCGTCCTGAACCATTTCACCGACGACGATAAATTCGCCCCGGCGGAGGCTCAGGTATCTTAAAAACCTATGGGGCGGGGCGATGGCTGTCAATTAAAACCTTTGTGTCTTTTCATCAGAAACCGCAGAAGCGGATAACCAAGAAGGTAACAGGCAATGAACTCCCCGAGGATTATGTAGAGGACCACCAGCCAGTATGGCTGTCCGAAAAAGACATGGATGTAGGCGGAAACGCCGAAGGCATTGATCACGACCGGCGGCAAGGGGGCCAGCAGCGGTTCCTTCGTCTTCCGCGTGAGATAGGTCAACCAGGCCGCCAGCAACGTCAGCAGGGAACCCAGGATGATATCCTCGATCCCCACCGGGCCGAAGATGTTCGACAACAGGCAACCGACGAACAGGCCGCCGATGGCCCCGGGGTAGAGAAACGGCAAAACCGTCAGGGCTTCCGCGATCCGGATCTGTAACGGTCCATAGCTGATGGCCGAGATGCCGGGGGTGATGGTGATCACAAAATAAATCGCCGCGACCAACCCCCCGATCGATATTTGGCGGGCGTTGAAGCTCATCGCGGGGATGATACCGGACCCTCGACCCGGTGTCAACAAAAAAGCCCCCTCCCCTTCCCGTCGAAAGCGAAACGCCGGCGATAAAGCCGGCGTTCCCCTGTCTATCTGTTTCGCCCGGCGGATTGCGGACTAAAATCCGTAAATCTCGCGATACTTCGCCGTCATATACTCCATCAGCGGTTTGTGCGACAGCGGCCGTCCGGTCACCCGCTCGCAGAGCTTCTTGGCCCGATAGCGACGACCGTGTCGGTGGATGTTCTCCTTCAACCAATTCCGCAAAGTCAGAAAATCGCCGGTTTCGAACCGCTGATGCAGATCGGGGACCTCCTTGAGCGCGGCGGCAAAAAACTGCGCCGAGTACAGGGTCCCCAGCGTATAGGTCGGAAAATACCCGAACAATCCGGACGCCCAATGGACATCCTGCAGACAGCCGTGGGCATCGGTGTCGACATCGATGCCGAGATACGTTTTGAACCGGCGGTTCCATTCGCCGGGGACATCGGCCGGTTTGAGATCGCCCGACATCAAGGCCCGCTCCATTTCGAATCGCAGCAGGATATGCAGATTGTAGGTTACCTCATCGGCTTCGACCCGGATATACGACGGCGCCACATGGTTGACCGCGCCGTAGAAGCCGTCCAGGGTCACCCCCTCCAGCGACTGGCGGAACATCCGCTGCAACTGCGGGAAAAAGTAGACCCAAAACGACCGTGACCGCCCGACGATATTCTCCCACATCCGCGACTGCGATTCATGAATACCCAGGGAGGCGGCATCCGCAATGGCCGTTCCGAAAAACTCCCGCTTCTCGATCCCCATCTCGTAGAGGGCATGCCCGGCCTCATGGATGGTGCCGAAGATGGAATCGTTGAACCGGTTGGGATTGTATCGGGTGGTAATCCGGGTGTCGCCGTACCCCAGGCCGACCGTGAACGGATGGGTCGAGACATCCAGACGGCCGCAGGAGAAATCATACCCCATGGCCGCAGCCACCATCTCGCCGAATATCTTCTGCTTCTCGAGGTCGTACGGCCGCTCCACGATGGAGACATCGGGTTGATGCGGCGCGTTTCTGATGCGGCCCAACAGCTCGACCAGTTCCCCGCGAAGCTGGGCGAACACGGCCGCAACCTCATCCACCGTCGCGCCCGGTTCATAATTGTCCAACAGGGCGTTGTACGGTTCGCCGGTGTACCCATACGCTTCCGCCTTGCGCCGACACAAGGCCACGATTTTGTCCAACCAGGGAAGGAATTTCTTGAAATCGGAGGCCTTCCGCGCCGCCGTCCACTCCAGATGCGCCAGCGACACGGTTTTGTTCAACTCCTCCACCAGCTCTTTCGGCAGCTTGGTCTCCTTGTTATAAGCGTCCCGCAATTCGCGGACGTTGGCCGCCTCGATCGAATCGGGATCCGCCACCAGCTCCGATCCTTCAACCTGGGCCAGCAGCTCCCCGATTTTCGGGTCGACTAGCCGATCGTGTATCATCCCGGCCAACAGGCTCATCTGGTTGGCCCGCAATTCCGCTCCCCCCGGCGGCATGTTCACCTGCTGATCCCATTCCAGCACCGCCTGGGATGACCCCAACAGGCTCAACTCCCCGACCCGGGCCACCAGTTCATCATACGCTTCCTTCGGCGTCATTTGCCATCTCCTTCAATTCTGCCGGCGGAGCAAGGATATCACCCGCCGGTCGTCCCAGACATTATCCGATGGCGCTTAGAATAATGGAAATCATCGAAGAATGCAATTGCCGTATGATCACCGGTATCCGGACGATCAACCGTTCGGGCACGCCATAAATCCCGGGATTGACAAGGTATAGCCCCGACAGCCCATATATGGCCCTACAGCCATACTTGCCGCTTCAAGTAATACATTATGAAATATATGTAACATATTGGCCGTCCATTACATACGCCAATATCCAAACTTCGGCACAAGCCTTGCGAATTCAAATCTCCCGGTGAGACATGACAATTCATTCCCGGGGGAAACATGGGAACCAAGAAACGGGGTCAAGAAAGAGGAGCTGGCGGAACCGCTTTATCCGTCATTTCCCATATCGTCTGTGCCGTCATCGTGATTTTTCTTTTCCTCACGATGACCCAATGCACCATTAAAAAGCCGGAAGCGCCGTCGTGGCAGACGCCGCTGGTTATCCCGCTGGCCAATAAAACCTGGGATATGCCGGAACTGATCGAGAAAATCGATCAGGAAAATCTCGGCCTCGACAGTCTGGGCAATCCTGTCTTCATCTATGAAGGCGTCCTCGACACGATCACGATCGAGAATTCCTTTGCCATTCCGGATGTCTCGCGGACGGCGGCCGAATCGCTGGGTGTCATCTCCCTCGATCCGCCGAACCCGGCCGGCGTCAGCATCCAGCTGAGCGACTATATAGCGCTGGTGGGCGGGGCCGTCCCGCCGATATCGTTCGATATCGTCGAATCCCTTCCGGTGCTGAGTGAATTCACCGAAGCGTCCGTCTACCGCGGCACCGAGATCATTACCATCGACAACGACTTCGGACTGACGCTCGATACCGTCATCGTCACGCTGTTCGATATCGGCCGGGATACGATTCTGTCGACCTACGCGATCCCCGGCGGACTGGAACCGGCCGAAGTCTCCGTCCATGCGATCGATCTGGCGGGGCGGGTGATTTCCAATCAGTTTCAATTGAACATTCATTGCCATACCCAGGGCGCCCTGTCGTTTTCCCTGGCCAACCGGGTTCTGGGGGCATCCGTTGGCATGCCGGACGGCTTGGAGGTCACGGCCGCCACGGCCCAAATCCCCGGGTTGACCAGAACTTTCTCTGAAATCGTGCCCTTTGAATCCGATCATGAAATCCACTCCGCGGTGATGGATGGCGGCAACCTGATCCTTGATGTCGCCAATAACACTCCGCTGGAAGTCGCCATGACCATTGTCCTGCCCGAATTTCAGATGGGAGCTCTCCCCTTAACCGCCTCTTTGATTGTTCCGGCCGAGGAAAACCGACAAGTGTCGGTTCCCCTGGCCGGGTATACCCTGGTGCCCGGAGATCAGGTCGTTCCGCAGTCATTCGTGGTCAACATGTCGGCCGGTTTCGATCCGACCGCACCCGAACTGGCGACGGTCACGGCCGAAAACAACGTCGCCGTCACCGCCGCCCTCCGTGATGTCACCCTGGGTGAGGTGGATGGAATGTTGGCCTCGGTGGAAACCGAATTTACCGATATCCGCGAAGATATTACCATCCCTCAGGGGTGCGAAGGCGTTACCTTCCAGAAAGGCACCCTGACCATCATCATCGACAACGGGATCAACCTCCCGGGATCGTTTAGCGCGACCATCACGGGAAATGCCGGGCAGAATCGGACCCTCGACGGTGAGGTTGCCGCCGGCACCGCCGAGAACCGGGTTATCTCCACGGTCGTGGATACCGGGGCGGCGGTCTTCCTCGATCCCATTCCCGAGTACATCACGGTCAGCGGTTCGGCGGTATTCGCCGGCGGGCAGGTCTCGACGACGATTCATCCCTCGGACTTTCTGGTGGCCTCCGTGATCCTCTGTTCGCCGCTGGAAGTCATTGTCGATTCCACGGTCATCGATGGCGGCTGGGAATATACCGACCTCGATGTGGATACCGCCGTCGTGGAGAACCTCGTCGCCGCCCGTTTTCACGCCCGGTTAACCAACCGCCTGCCCCTGGGGATCGCGGCCGAAATCCTACTGGGCCCTGATTCGACATCTCTCTATACAGCCCCGCAGGTGCGGCTCGGCCCGATGGTCATGAGCCCGGGCCTGGTCGGACCCGACGGCCGCGTGATGGAGGCCGTCGTTACCGAGCTGGTTCTGTCCATGGACTCCACCCAACTGCAGGTTCTGAAAAACGATACCCTCTGGATTGGGGAATTGATAACCCTCCTGGGCAGCGGCGACAAGCCGCTCAGCCTCACCGCGACCGATTCCCTCACCATCACCGGCTGGCTGGAGGTGGACGTCAACATCAATGACAACTTGTGGGAGGATTGAGGACCATGAAAGCATCATCTCCCGATAGTCGGGCCGGCGCGATCCTGCTCCGCGGCCTGGCGGCCCTTATCGCCACGATCATCATCCTGTCCCTCATGGCCGGGCCGATTACCGCCTCCGGGCTGGCCAACACCCGCGCCCTGGGGATGGCCGGGGCCCATATCTCCCTGGCCCGCGGCTACGCCTGCGCCTCGTTCAACCCGGCCAATCTCGGCCTGGATGGCGGACGGCAGAACGGTCTTCAGCTGTTCGGTGCCGGCGTCGCTGTTTCCAACAACAGCTTTTCGCTCGATGATTACAACCGCTACACCGGCGCCAGTCTCGATGAGGCGGAAAAGAATGAGCTCCTGGACAAGATTCCGTCCGAGGGTTTGAAGGTTTCGGCCGACGCCGAAGTGACCGTCCTCGGACTGGCGCTGTCCAACCTGGCGGTTTCCCTGTCGGCGATCGGCGCCGCCGAAATCAACATGGGCCGGGTGCCGATGGAACTGCTGTTGCAGGGCAACACCATGGCCGATACGGTCAGCCTCGACGGCATGTACGGCGATGGATACGGCCTGGCCTCGGCCAACATTTCCTATGGCCAGCGACTCTATAAGAATTACGATCGTCAGCTGGCCGTCGGCGGAACCTTCCATTACCTCCGGGGACTGGGATACGAAGAAATCATGGAGCTGAACGGCCAGGCGGCCACCCTGATGAGCGGATATTCAGGAGAGGGATCCGTAACCTCCCGGACCGCCACCGGCGGCAGCGGCTACGCCGTTGATGTGGGGGCAGCCCTCAAGATCAGCAAAGGATATACGGTTGGAGCGATCGTGTACAACCTGGTCAGCCGGATCCGCTGGGACCAGGATACCAAGGAACATCAGTACTCGTTCGCCTTCGATACCCTGACCCTGTCCGTCATGGATGGCGATTCGATCATCACGTCGGAAGACACAACAGTGACCATCGATCCGTTCACCACCGACCTTCCCCGCATGATTCGGGTCGGCCTGGCTCATACCAGCAGCCGCCTGTTGTGGGCCGTCGACTGGGAGCAGGGCTTCAAACGCGGAGCCGGAACCAGCGCCAATCCGCGGATTTCGGCGGGCGGCGAATACCGCCTGCTGCGCTTCCTACCCGTGCGGGCCGGAATGGCGGTCGGCGGCAAAACCGGGACCACCTTCGCCGCCGGACTGGGACTGGATTTCGCCCTGGCCTATATCGATTTCGGGGCCGCCAACTATGACGGCATCAGCGCCGCTTCCGGCAAAGGATTGACTCTGGGCGTCCAGAGCGGCATCCGTTTCTAAAGGAGAACCATATGTTCAGGCACTATGACCGGACATCCATCATCGCGACGGCGGCGTTCGCCCTTCTGTGTGGACTGACCGCCCCCCATCCGACCGCGGCCATGCCGCCTCATCCGGACATCCAAAGAAAGATCCAGTCCGGGGACATCATCGCCCCCTTGGCCAAGATTCGGGCCGAAGACGGCGCCGGCGATCTGGATGCCCCATCGATCCGTCGGGCCCCGGGTTTTGTCGGACCGTTCCGGGCGCTCTGCGTCCTCGTCGATTTCTCGGATAATGCCGGCGTCACCGCCGGGGTCGAGTTCGATACCCTGCTGTTTGCGGCTCAGAACGGAACCGTTCGCGATTACTACGACGAAGTCTCCTATGGCGCCATCGACATGATTACGGTCAATCTCCCGTCCAGCCTGGGATGGCAACGGGCTCCGCAGACCTATGCCTATTATGTCAACAACCAGTACGGTCTCGATTCGCCCTATCCGCAGAACTGCCAGAAGCTCTGCGAAGACCTGGTGGATCTGATCAACCCCCTGGTCGATTTTTCACAATATGACAACGACGGCGATGGATACGTGGATGCCTTCTTGATTACGCAC
>JAAZOE010000505.1 GCA_012797915.1 Candidatus Zixiibacteriota bacterium
CCCAGGGCATCCAGCCGCCCATCGATATTTCCTGCCGCATACCGGGCCTCGCCGGTGATCTGTCCGACCGACCGGCCAAGAACGCTGAGGTCGGCCAGATCGACCGTCATGGCGATATTCGCCTCCTCGGCGGTAAATCCGGTGCCGGCCAGCCTGATGGTCCCGCTGGTCCGGTAATCCATGGCCGTGTCCCCCAGCCAGTGGGCCAGATCGAACCTGGTCAGCCCGATGGTCAGATAATATCGCACCAGATCGTGGGTCCCGACATTCAGCGCCTTGCTGACATTGGCGACATCGAGGCCGATATCGATTCGCTGCGGCGGCTCAATGATTCCCAGTCTGGTCACCAGCGAATCCCGCTCCAGTCGCGCCTCGATCTCAAACAGCGGACTGCCGTGCAGGGTCAGCGCCGGCACCAATGCGGTCAGCTCCGAGAAATCAACCGGTGTACTGGTCAGTTGACCCGAGGATACCGCGCTGTCGGAGGCGACATACGTTCCCTGTCCCCACAGCTGATTGCCGGCGGTGCGAATTACCAGATTGCCCAGCGTAATCTTGTCCCCCCGCCGGGAGGCGTCGAACGACAATTGCTCCATCCGGAAGGATGGTTTTTCCAGCGTAAAACTCAACCCCTTGAACGCCAGCACCTGGGCGGTATCGGAATACTGCGCCGCCAGGCGAAGGCCGATCTCCGTGACCCCCGTCGGGAGCGTCGTATCCAGCGCCGCCACCCGCACGGAACCGTCGCGGAGGATAAACTCATTCAGCAGAATGCGGAAGGCGGAAGTATCCGTTTCCGCCTCCGTGACCGTATCTTCCGGCGGCAGCGTATCGGTCCGCATAAGATCGGCGAAATTCCAGCTGCTGTCGGAGGCCTGAATCAATTTGCCGTACGGCCCATCGATGGTAATTGAATCGATCAGCAGTTCCAGATGGAACAACCGCGAAGGGGACAGGTCCACCCGCACTTTCGGGACATACAATACCGTATCCTGCCGGGCGGTGATCAGAAGGCCGTTCACCTGCAGGTTGGTGAACAGGTTTCCCTCGAGTCCGGCGATACTCAGTTGTCCATTCAGGCAGCGGTTTCCCTGAGCCACGATTCGGTTCTTCAGCCAATCGCGGAAAAAGACCGTCTGGGTCAATCCCAGCAGCAGGCTGATCATCACGACCATGATCCCCATGGCCACCAGGGCCCGTTTCATCCACCGCTTCATCGGGGTCTCTGTCCCATCGATTCCATCATTAAAACGCCTGCCCGACGCTGATATGGAATTGTGTCTTCTTGTCGTCATCGGCCACCGGACGGGCGACATCGAAACGGATCGGCCCGATCGGGGTGGTGATCCGAATGCCGACGCCGGCGGCATACCGGAGGTCCCCCAATTCGTAGGTGAACGATTCCGTCCAGATATTCCCCGCATCGCCGAAAACGACGCCGGAGATGATACCGATGATCGGGTAGCGCAATTCCGCGCTGGCTTCCAAAAGCGATGACCCGCCAACCGGCTGGCCGGCCTCGTGCGGGCCCAGTTCGGACCGGCCCCAGCCGCGAACCGAGGAACTTCCCCCGGAATAGAACCGCTCTTCCACCGGCACGAAACTTTCCTCGCCGAACGTCTTGATTCCGCCGACCTTGATCCGCGCGGCCAGCACCAGTCCCGCCAGCGGCTGATATCGGCGCAGGTCAATCATCGTCTTCAAATAGCGGGTTTTGCTGCCGAATCCCAGCCCGCTGAGGGCGATCGAATTGGCGTTATAAAAACCGCGGCGGGGATTGAACAGGGGGGCGGAATTGTCGAACGAGGTTCCCACAATCACCTGCGATTTGTTGTACAGATCATCCACCGCGGCGCCGTCCGCTCCGTCCATCAACACCGACTTGTCGACCTTCACCTGTTCCAGCGAGTAGGTGATCGAACCGCTCAATTTCGGGCTGAATTGATGCGCCGCCCCCAGCGATCCGCCGATCCGGTTGACCGTGTAGGCCGGTTCGCGCTGCCGCCGGACGAACGGACTGGCCGTCAGCGTGGTGCGAGGGGTCGGAAAGGCCGGCTGGGTCAGAGTCACCGCCACATGGTAGGGTTCCAGATAGGAATGCTTCGCAAACACCTGCAGGCGACGGGCCCCGCCCAGAAAACCGAGCAGCCTGGTGTCCATCGACACCCGAACATGATCCTCGGTGCCGTATCCCACCCCGAATTTGGTCGTGAACCGTTTGGCGTCCTTGACGAATGTCTCCACCGGAACGGCCGTGCCGCTGTCCTTGTTCAGCGTCGGGTTGACGGTGGCCACCTGAAAAACCCCGAGCCCATAGACCTGCTGCTGCGACTGTTCCACCAGCCGCAGGCGGAACGTTTCCCCCTCCCGGAAAGCGATTTGACGGGCCACGACGGCCGGGGGCACTTTGCTGACGCCGAGGATCCGGGCCTCCCCGAACGTACAGGCCGGCCCGCTGTTGATCCGCCAGGCGACATCGACCGCGCGGTCCGATTTGGAAACCGTCAACTCCGGCACGATGTCGGCATAGGGATATCCGACATCGGCCAGCTGACGGGCCAGCAGGAGTTGATCGAGCAAGACCGAGGAGTCCCGAAAGCGGGTCTCCGGACGAAGCACCAGGTCCCGTTCGGCCCGCTTGAGGATACCGGCCAGGATCGAGTCGGGGATGGCGTTGGTCGGCGCCGGGTAGGTCTCGACCCGCCGCACGATGATCGGTTCCCCTTCATCGATCACGATCGTGAGCTTGACGGTCTTTCCGGAGCGATCGACTTCCGTCCGCACCGGCGCTACCATCACTGATAAGAACCCCTCGCGCTGGTACAGCGCCGTGATTCGTTCGAGGTCCTTGGCCATGACCTCCTCGTCGTACTCCGGCCCCCGTTTGCCCAGCAATTTGGCGAACGCCCCGACCGATTTGGTCTCCATCACCAACCGGAGGACACTCGATGAAATCGTCTCGTTTCCCTTAAAAGTAATTTTTTGCACCGCATATCCATTCTGAGCCGCAAGCGGGGCGGCGATGGACAAAGCCGCCACCAGACTGAATATCAGCGGGAGCATGAACGGCGACTTGGTGATTCTGCAACGAGTCAGAATCGCGGCC
>JAAZOE010000506.1 GCA_012797915.1 Candidatus Zixiibacteriota bacterium
AGGGATCGCTGGAGTTGGCCGGACGGAAGGCGTCCCGGCGCACGGTGGTCGTCTTCACCTCCGATCGCGGTCTGTGCGGCTCGTTCAATGCCAATGCCATCGCCGAGGCGGAACGAAAGCTTATCGCCCTGAGCCGGCCGCAGCCGGGCGGCGGCGAGGTCAAGGCGGACCTGGTCTGTGTCGGCCGCCGCGGGGCGCGTCATTTCATGGGCTCCCCGTGGAAGATCATCCGGACGTTCGATTCCCTGGAAGCAGGATTCGAACCGAGCCTCTATTGGCAAGGGTACAAACGGTGGCGCGATGCCGGCCTGCCGCTGCCGACCCCGGAGGAATTCCCGTCCCGCTGGCCGGGGGCATCGGACCCCCGTCTGGTGCAGGGATATGTCAGGATGCAGCGGTTGTTCGAACTGAAGGAATTTCTGCTGGACCGGTTCGCCGCGGGATTGGCCGATGAAACCTCGGCCGAAGGGACGGACGAGATTTACCTTTCGTATACGCATTACTATTCGCCGGCCCGTTCGACGGCGATGACCGTGCCGTTTCTGAGTCTGAAGCCGTTCGAGGCCCGCGAGTCGGCCGACCGGGTGGATCATCTGTTCGAACCGGACCGGCGGACGCTTCTGTCTGCGTTCATGCCGATGTACGCCGACCTGATGATCTGGGCGTCGGCGGCGCATGCGCAAACCTCGGAACAGGCGATGCGGGTGGTGGCCATGACCACGGCCACCGATTTGGCGGATCAATTGGTCCGGAGCCTGACGCTGTCGTACAACAAGGCGCGGCAGGCGGCAATAACGACGGAAATCCTGGAGGTCAATACCGGGGCCGAAGCGGCGCGGGCCTAGTCGCCCCCGGAGACCGAAACCGAAGGATCGATGATGAAGAGCACTAGCGGAGATCGACAGAATGGCTGAAAACAAGGGAAAAATCGTGCAGGTGATCGGGCCGACCGTGGACTGCGAATTCGATTCCGATAACCTGCCCAAGATTTACAACGCGCTCAAGATCACCGATGACCAGCGCGGCATCCATCTGACGGTCGAGGTTTCCGGCCATCTGGGGGACAATATCGTCCGCTGCGTGGCGATGGCCTCCACCGACGGCCTGATTCGCGGCATGGAAGTCATCGACACCGGCGGGCCGATCAACGTGCCGGTGGGGGAGGCCACCCTGGGACGGTTGTTCAATCTGCTGGGCGATCCGATCGACCGGCTGAAACCGCTGCCCAAGGATACCCCCCGCGAACCGATCCATCGGCCCAATCCACCCTTGAAGGATCAGCAGACCAAGCCGGAAATGTTCGAAACCGGCATCAAGGTCATCGATCTGCTGGAACCATACTCGAAAGGCGGCAAGGTCGGCCTGTTCGGCGGCGCCGGGGTCGGCAAAACCGTCATCATCCAGGAACTGATTCACAACATCGCCACCGTCCACGGCGGATATTCGGTGTTCTGCGGCGTCGGCGAGCGGACCCGTGAAGGGAACGATCTCTGGTTGGAGATGAAACAATCCGGCGTGTTGGACAAGACGGCCCTGATGTTTGGCCAGATGAACGAACCGCCCGGCGCGCGTCTGCGGGTCGGCCTGTCGGGACTGACCATGGCCGAGCATTTCCGCGATGAGGGAGGCGGCAAGGAAGTGCTGCTGTTCATTGACAACATCTTCCGGTTCGTCCAGGCCGGCTCCGAAGTCTCGGCTTTGCTGGGACGGATGCCCTCGGCGGTGGGATACCAGCCGACCTTGGGAACCGAAATGGGCGCCCTGCAGGAACGAATCACCTCAACCCAGACCGGGTCGATCACCTCGGTGCAGGCGATCTACGTCCCGGCGGACGACCCGACCGACCCGGCTCCGGCTACCACCTTCTCACACCTGGATGCGTATGTCTATCTGGAGCGGGCCATCGCCGCCAAGGCGCGTGACCTGAGCGCGGCAGAGATCGAGGAGGTGAATCACTACTCGTTCAGCGAGCGCATGCAGGTGTACATGAAGTTTAGGGACGACGGCTGCCGCAGCCCCGGCTGCACCCACAC
>JAAZOE010000507.1 GCA_012797915.1 Candidatus Zixiibacteriota bacterium
AAGCAGGTGAACTCCACGACCTCGCCCGATGGCGTCGGCCTGCGTATTCACCGGTTGATGTCGCAACTGCCCCTGCTGCTGCACGAGAATCCGCAGAGTATTCTCCTGATCGCCTTCGGCGCGGGCGTCACCGCCGGCGCCACGCTGGCGTTCGATGAGCTGCGGACGATCGACTGCGCCGAGATTTCCCGGGACGTCGTCGAGGCCGCCGACTTTTTCCGCTCCTGGAATCATGATGTCGTCCATTCCCCGCGATTTCATCTGACGATCGAAGACGGCCGAAACTTCGTTCTGACCGCCCCGCGCACCTATGATGTCGTTACGGCCGGCATCATTAATCCCAAGAACAATGCCGGGAACGCCGGGTTTTACAACCGGGATTTTTATGAGGTTTGCAAAACCCGGCTGAACCGGGGCGGCATCGTCTGCCAGTGGGCGCCGTTGTACGGCTTGACCGTGGATGAATTCAAGATGATTATCGCCACCTTCCTGGATGTATTTCCGCATGCGTCGCTCTGGTTCGCGCAGAGTTACGGTCAGATGGGGAACAGCAACGCCCTGCTGATCGGGTCGCCCGAGGCTGTCGAATGGCGGTATTCCCGCCTGCGGGAACGGTTCGCCCATCGGGGCCTGGCCGATGATCTGCGCGGGGAGGGCATCGAAAGCCCGGTCGAGTTGCTGGATTGTTTTGTCGTCGGCGAACGAGCCCTCCGCGATTTCGCTGGCGGCGGAACCGCCCGCACGACCGATAACCATCCCCGCCTGGAATTCGGCGGTATCACGATGGCGTATGATACCCTTCTGGCGCTGCTGGCCGACATACGGGAACCGGTCTGGCCGTACCTCGTCGATCTCCGGGACGCGGCCGGGCCGGAGCGGCTCGCCGTGATCGACAGCCTGCAGAGGCAATTTGAAATTTCGAATTACTGTATCCGGGGCGATATCGGCGAACTGGCAAAGAATTACAATTCGGCTCTGGCCGATTACGGCCGCGCCTTGGCGGTTCAGCCGGAAAATTCGGATCTGCGCGCGGTGTACCGGGCCTTGCAGGTGCAGGCGAACAACAGCCTTCTCCGGGAATGCCTGACCAATACCCGCGGGCAGATGGATGTGGTGCGAAGCCTTTCCCAGCGACTGCAGTACAAACCCGATGACGCCGAGTCACAATTCAATATCGGGGTCGTCTACCAGCAGAGGGGCTGGCTCGACGCGGCCCTGGTGCAGTATCAAGATGCCCTGCGGTTCGCTCCCGACAATACCTCTATCCGGTACAATCTGGCGATTCTGTACAACCGGAAGGGGCAGACCCGGCAGGCCGTGGAAGAACTGGAAAGAGTCGTCGAACGGGATCCGACCGTGGCCGCCGCCTATATCCAGCTCGGGGTTATTTATAAAAGACTCGGCCATCCCGCTTCGGCGCGGGAGATGTTTCTGAAAGCGCTGGCGCTGGACCCGAAGAATGCTGTCGCCAATGAAGGGTTGGCCAGCCTGGAATAGAATCCGTCTTATCCGGTAGAGTTATCGAGGCCTGCCCCAGATGGTGAAAGGGGAGCCGACGCCCACTGAGCCTTCAGCTCCCGCTTTCACGGAGGTTGGTAGCGGTACGGGGAATCGAACCCCGGTTTGATGGCTGAGAACCACCCGTCCTAGGCCACTAGACGATACCGCCATATGCTTTGCCCGGATACCATGATCCGGGCGTGACCGCCCGTGCAGAGTTCACACACCATCAACCGCATGGGAGGCCTTCCCAATATATTTCCCGGCCGAATCTTGTCAATAACGATATTCCAAAAACAATCGCTATCAGGCACAATTCTCCCGGCCGGGAAATCCATATAACATATTGTGAGACAATGCGATAATTTGTCTCGGCGATCCGCTTGAAATCACCCTGAGGTCCGGGTCACGGTGAAAGGGGGATTGAAAAAACGATTCCCCGGGCGGCTCCACCCGACAGCGGTCATGCCTTCCTAACAATTGGCGGTACAATGCGTTAGACGTTTATGGGGATTCTGGGATTCTCCTTTGGGAGGGCAATGGATATCTGGAAATCTTCGACCTGCGTTTTCAATCTGGTAGTGCAGATTTTGAGCTTGCGGAGTGCTTTCAGGGTATGCGGATTGAAACTGTGATCGCCTTCTATGGAGTCCTGCAGGTATTCTTCGAGGGCGGTCAATTCGCGGGCCTCATATTGGATTTTCCCAATCCGATCGGCCAGGATGCGGCTGGCGTTGGTGACCGATTCGGCAACGGGAGCCAGCTCATCTCCTTTCCGCAGGATTATTTTCCAGCCCAGGTCCCCGTTCCCCATTTTTTCCATGGCCGCGGAGATGCGCCGGGCGGGTCCCGACCGGCAGCAACGGCATTTTCTGAGAAGAA
>JAAZOE010000508.1 GCA_012797915.1 Candidatus Zixiibacteriota bacterium
CCCGGCCGCCCCGGCGGCCGAAAACGGACGAAAAACCGGACTCTCAGAACCATGTCGATACCCAGACCCCGCCATCTCGCCCCCATTGCCCGCTGGTGCCACCGCCAACCCGAGGTGGAAGAGATTTACCAATGGGAGTGTTTTGTCTTCAAGGTTCGCGGGAAGGTCTTCGCTATCTGCAGCAGCGACAATCCCTTGGCTATCAGCCTCAAACCCCGCCGGGAGAATATCGACGCCTACCTGTACCACCCCGATATCGATATTGCCCGCTATGTCGGCCGGTACGGCTGGGTAACCATCACGGTCACCGGCAAGGATACCGCTCATCTGGCCCTTGATTTGGTCATGGAAAGTTATGACGTGGTTTCGACCGGCAAAAGCCGGGTTTGGAAGAAACGAGAGTCGATCTAATCCAACAACTTCCAGAGGGAACCATCGGCTTCAGCCAGCTTCCGCTCCGCCTCATCACGCCCTATCTTCAATCGCTGCATGGCGATAGCCGTCTTGACCGAACCGCCCGAATCGGCCAATAACCGGTCGGCGGTCTCATAATCGGCTTCCAGCAATTCGATTAAAATCTTCCTTGAACGCGCTGCCAGTTTGTCCGAAGTCGCCTTCAGGTCAACCATCAGGTTGCCGTAACACTTCCCCAGAAGGACCATGGCCGTGGTTGAAATCATGTTCAGGGTCATTTTCTGGGCCGTTCCTGATTTCATCCGCGTGGAGCCGGTCAGGACTTCCGGTCCGACCTCCAACTGGATGAGAATGGTCGGCTTGATATCCGGGTCGGTGACGCGGTTACAAACGATCAGGACGGTCGGCGCGCCGATATCCGACGCGTACCGTATTCCGGCGAGGGTATACGGGGTCCGGATAGAGGCCGCCAGGCCGATCAACAGGTCTTTGGCCGAAAAATCATGTTTCTTCAGGTCGATCGCGGCTTCTTCCGCCCGGTCCTCGACCCCCTCCGCCGACCGCACCAGGGTGTCCCGTCCTCCGGCGATTACTCCGATCACCTGACCGGGATCGGTCCCGAAGGTCGGCGGGCATTCGGCGGCGTCGAGGACCCCCAGCCGTCCGGAGGTCCCGGCTCCGATATAAAACAGCCGCCCCCCCTGTTTCAACGCCGTCGCGGCCGTTTCGGCCGCCTGGGCGATCTGAGGTATTGCCTTTTGGACCGCCGCGGCGACTGTTTGGTCTTCCTCGTTAATCAGCGAGCAAATCTCGATCGCCGAGAGGCGATCGAGATTAAGACTTTTGAGATTGGGTCGTTCCGTGCTCAGACGGGCGAGATGGTCCAGCAGTTTTCGGTTTCGGTCGGTCATGGAACAACGACGGAATCGGGCACGGATAGGACCATGCCGGCCAACCGTCCGAACAGGATGGTCTTCGACACGTTGTCATCGGGATTGTTGGCCGTTGGAATCTCTATCGGTAATCCCGGCGTGGCGGTCGGCGCCCCGATAAATGCCGCGACGTATACCTTATGCGTTCCGGCGACTAATTCGTCGTTGTACTTCAGCGCAGCGGGCGTAAGGGTCCCTTCCGAAATGCTGACATACTCCGCATACCCCGTATCGTCGGGAAACGCCGACGGTGGGTCGGTCGCCAGGATATACCCGTTGGCATTGGCGGCATCGCTCCAATCGACCGCGAAAGACAGGCCGGAATACAGCCGTGAGGCCGGGAGACCCATGGCCGTAATGGCCAGACTCCCCGGCACAGAGATAATCAGGTTGACATTCAACCAGGTCGAATCGTGGATGTTCAGGTTGTAGTTCTGACCAATGGCGATGTCTGCCGGGGCAAAGGTCTTGGAATACCCGAAAGCATTGGTATCCAGGACGGTCGTTCCCAGCGTGATGACCGCCTTCTTGTAGGCGATACTGTCTCTGGTCAAGGTCAGATCGATCCGGGCCGAACCGCCATCGAGGCTTTTGACCAGGACTCCTTCGACCCGGTAATCCACCTGGCTGTGCGGGGCGACAGGGTCTCCACTGCAACCGCCTAGAATGACGGCGGCCAGCAGAAACACTCCTGAAATGGCTGAAATCTTGTTCATACCTACTGTATCGGTCGAATCACGCCCTGATTTTAACGACTTATGGTACTGATTATCTATAACCAAAGCAACCATTTATGGCCGCCGGGCCGCTTTTTTGTTGCCGCCGCCCATCGGACGGCCTAAATTAGATACACCATGACCAAAAAAACCCGTGAAGCCGTCAAAGCCACCCTGGCCATTGTCCTGGTGGTGATTGCCCTTTTTGTCCTTTGGATATTTCCTCTCAATCAGGCCGGAAAAATCGTCTCCCGTCCGGAGATCGATACCGGCCAGTCCTCGGCCGGCCCCGTCGGTTTGACCGGCGATACCATAACCATCATATCCGAGGACAACCAGAAACTGGCCGGACTGCTCTTTAAAACACCATCTCCCAAGGGGACGTTTATCCTTGTCCATGGCCTTTTCGGCGACCGCAGTTCCCAGTTCGACAAGGTTAAGGCCCTGACCGAGGCCGGCTATGACGTCATGGTCTATGACCAGCGGGCGTACGGCCAAAGCGAAGGGAAGTACTGCTCCGGCGGTTTCTACGAAGGAGACGACCTGCAGGAGGTCATCTCTCTGCTTGACCTGAGAAACCTGCTGATTCATCCGGTGGTCATCTGGGGCGAGGAGCATGGCGCCACGGCGGCGTTTCGGGCCTGGTCGTCGGAAAGACGGATCGACTATGTTGTCGCCGAAAACCCGGTTGCCGGCGGCCGCGACTGGCAGAAACGGGTCATAAAGCAGAGAGGCATGTCCGCGCCGGACATCTTGCTGCCGGTGGTCTGGTGGTGGATGAAACTGAAATCGGGGTATGAGATTTCGACTGCGGCGTCGAATATCGATGAGTCATATCATTGGGCGGTGGCCAACAAGGCGGGCAAGTTCATGGTGGCCGCCTGCGGCTCCGGTCAGACGCCGGACAATGCCTATTTGTCCAAACTCAAAGACCACGGCGGCAATTGGCTGGTCCTTCCCTGCCCGGACGGAACGGAAAGTATTTACGGCAAGAACAAAGATACACTACTCTCGGCCGTTACGGCCATGATAGCTGCGCAGTGATATAGATATTTCTTAATTGTCAGGGCGTGCGGCTGCACGCTTGTTGGGTGCCAGACATTTTACAGGATAAATAAACCCATTTCGGGTGGAAAGGAAAATGATCGCAACATATAAAATTGGGTACCCCACCCTTCAGGGTGGGAATAACAAATGACTCGGCTCAGACATTTCGACAATTTGGGTACGGTCAGATTCATAACCATCGCCTGTTTAAGGCGTATGCAATTAATGCAGAATGATGAAACCAAACGAATTGTTCTCCGGCAACTGAATGTCTCTCGACTGAAGCATCGATATCGAATTCTTGCCTATACCGTTATGCCGAATCATATGCATGCGGTCTTATGGCCATTGGACGGAACGCCGATGGGTCGAGTCATAGGTGAACTCAAGGCGTTGACGACAAAAGAGGTTCTTGAGTCCTGGGATAAGGACGGAAATCCGGACAGCAATCATCTTTTTGTCAACCGGGGCGGGAAAACCCACAAATCCCTCTGGATCCCCCGTTGCTTTGATCACAACTGCCGCACCATCGAAACAGTCCGTGAAAAAATCGAGTATTGTCATATGAATCCGGTCAGAGCGGGCCTGGTTGCATCACCGGAGGAATGGCAATGGTCAAGTTACGGTTGGTACAAAGGAGACAGGACCGGTCTTGTTCCAATCGACGTCTTTGAATGTTGAAGGAAGACCCCATCCCCGGAGGGGATGGGGTACCCGTATTATATGTTAGTCGCCGTTTTTTCCTCCCAAAACCGGGCACAATGTCCGATATATTCATAAGAGAGCAATGGAAAACCACCAGACTATACTCCAGATAGAGGTCGATGGCCGACCCGTCGCCATCCATGCCAGGACCCGGGGCCACGGACCGACTATTCTCTTCGTCCATGGATGGCTGGCCTCCAACCATATCTGGAAAGATGTCTTCGACCGTCTGCCTGAAACCTGCCACCTGGTCGCCATCGATCTGCCCGGCTTCGGCCAAACGCCGCCTTTGCCCAATGGCCCCACTACGATCGCCCAATACGCCTCGATTATCGCCAAAGTGGCCGACAGGTTATCGGCGGAGGGATTCATACAACTGGTCGTCGCCGATTCCCTCGGCGCCATCACCGTCCTGCACCTGATGCAAACGGCCCCTCTTCCCGCCGGAGCCGTGATGCTCAGCGGATGCCCCATCGACGGGTTGCCCAAAGGACTGTCGGTGTTGAAGAGAAAAGGGGTCGTTGGAGGCCTGTTGCGGATGCTTCAGAAGCTACCCGTCGATGTCTATCATCGGGTCGCGCGCGGGTACACCAGAGTCAGAGGCAAGGACCCGCAGGTGATGCAACCGCAGGTGGCCGATGCCGCCCGGGCGGCCGAGCCGGATACGGCCGAACAGCTCTTGCGGGAACTGTTCACGCCGGTATCCCTCGAAACTCCGGTCGTCAATGGCGCCATCGCCGCTTTGGTGGTCCGGGGACAAAACGACCATATAGCGCCGGCGGAAAGCGCCCGAAAACTGGCCGCCTATCTGAACGCCCGGTACCTCGAAATCGACCATTGCGGCCATACGCTGATGATGGAAAACCCGGACGCCTACGCCGACGCCATCCGTTCGATCCTGGATCGAAACTCCGATACAGATTCCCGGTAATCTCCTGACTGCTTCCGCGCACCCCACCCCAGCTCACCATTATGGTACGGCAATTGAGGAGCGGACAGATGTGGACATATGCCGCACACATACGGGCAGATGTGGATACGCCGAGGGCGGGCGGCGTACAGGTCCGGCAGGTCACACATCCCCGATAGTATCGGGGCCGCAGGACCTGCCGGAACAGGGAACCGCGCTGAGATAAACGGCGGCAGG
>JAAZOE010000509.1 GCA_012797915.1 Candidatus Zixiibacteriota bacterium
CTTGATGCGTATCGCCGGGAAGGCGGTTTTCCGATCAAACCGGATAGCGCCGGGTACGGATTCGACCGCCTGCGGCGGGATTATCGACTCATCGTCTCGATAACGCGGCATAATGTCAACGGCGGGCAACTGGCCGGGAAGTTCGAGTATCAGAAATCGAAGTCATCGTATACCAACACCAACGGACTGACCTCCTTTTACCGCAAGGTGATTCCCCGTTATTATCGGGGAGAGGTATCCTACCTGCTGCCGAAGCCGGGGAAGCTGTATGAGTTCACGCTCGGCGGCGGAAAGGAAAACTATACGATCAATGGCCTGGAAGGGGGCCGCGATTATCTATTCGTGTCGGCCTCCACGCTCCGTGATATTCCCGACGGAAAGCTGTATGTCCTGGGACGGTGGCGGGTGGCAGATCATAAACCGGTCGTCGGGGAAGGGGCCATCGGACTGGTGAAAGCGCTTTCTCCCGCGTGGAAGGGACAGGCAAGCGTCGGGTATCTCTGCCGCTGGCCGGATGTCGCCGACCGGATTGCGGTCGAGCGAGTCGGCTCGCTGGGAGGGGCCGCCGCCGAGACGCGCGTGCACGAATACGGCAATCCCGGCCTGGCCATGGAAAAGCGGCTGGCCGGCAATGTCGGGGTCGAATACCGCGCCGGCCGGACTATCATCTCCGCCGCGATTACCGGCGGAACGATTGATGATTTGATCTATTACAATCCGGCGTACACGGCGGATGAAACGGTCGTTTCCCCGGCCAATGACCGGGTGCATTTCGGCGATGTCAGCGTGAGCGTTTTGGTTGATACGGCGGGGCCGTTTTTCGGCCACGTGTCGGCGGCGGCGCGAAAGGTCGACTCCGACCGCTGGGGCAGTCACCCCCCGTACAGTCCCCGATGGCAGGTATACGGCCAGCTGGGCGTGCGGCAGTACCTGGCCAAATACAAAGTCCGGGTGCGGCTCTTCAGCGATCTTTCCTATACCGAACGGCCGTTGTCGTACCGGCTGCAGGAACTGAACACCGCCGCCCTGGTGTCCGGCGGATTCAATCTGTCGCTGAAGGACCTGACTTTCTACTTCATGTTTCATAACATCTTCAATCCGTATCACCTTCAGCCGGAAGGGTACGGGTATTACGGCCGGTATTACAGTTGGGGATTCAACTGGAAATTTCTCGATTGAGGTGCCCGATGATTACGCGCGAAGAAGCCGCCGCTCTGATGGAAAGCAAGATCGCCAACATCAATCTGCGCAAGCATATCTATGCGGTCGAGGCCGGGATGATTATCTTTGCGGAACATTTCGACGAAAACGTCGAACTGTGGGGTTTGACCGGCCTGCTGCATGATCTCGATTACGACAAGACACTTAAAGACCCCGACCGGCATACTTTCATCACCGAAACCTGGCTGAAGCCGTACGACCTTCCGGCGGAGATGATCTATGCCATCCGTTGCCATCCGGGGCATGCCGCATGCACGTCGCGGCTGGACTGGTCGCTCTATGCCACCGATCCGGCGACCGGATTCATCGTCGCCTGTGCGTTGATGCATCCGTCGAAGAAGCTGGCCAACGTGGACGTGGAGTTCATGATCCGCCGGTTCGGCGAGAAACGGTTCGCCGCCGGGGCAACGCGGGAGAACATGGCCGCCTGCTCGAATTTGGGATTGGAATTGGGCGCGTTTCTGGAGCTGATCCGTCGGGGGATGCTGCGCATCAACGACGTGCTGGGGTTGTGACTGCCCAACAATGGGTTGGCAGGCGTATTTGCGGATGCGGACCGCCAGCCCATAGGTGCGACAAGGCGTAAATAGCCCTTGATATTTTGTTTCTAACCGTTAACTTTATTTTAGGCACGATCCCCACGCGGAGGCAAAATGCGATTCGATGTTTATTGTGACGAAAGCAGACCGGACCTTTTTGCCGGAAATCCTTCGTGTACGGACAAGTATTTATTCATCGGAAGTCTCTGGCTGCCCTTTGAAATGAGGGCGGGTGTGAAGAATCAGATTAGGCAACTTCGTGAAGAATACAACATGTATGCAGAGGTAAAATGGCAAAAAGTATGTCCATCCAAGAAGGATGTATACATCGCGCTCGTTGATTTGTTCATTAATTCCGGCCCGGACTTACGATTCCGATGCATCGCCATTGAACCCAAGAAGGTAGATTTGATGCGCTATCACCAAAATGACCGAGAACTTGGGTTCTATAAATTCTACTATCAATTGTTGCACCACTGGATTCTGGATTTTAACGAATACCACATATTTTGCGACTTGAAGACTAATCGAGTACGCGACCGACTGAATACTCTATCCAAATGCTTACAGAATGCGAATCTTTCCGCCGCAATTCGCCATGTGCAAGCATTGCCTTCCAAAGGCACTGATTTGATCCAATTGACGGATCTTTTGCTCGGTGCCGTCTCTGCAAGGATGAACGATACTTCAAAACCTGATGGGGCAAAGACTGAAGTTATAGAGCATTTGGAACAAAGGCTGGGGAAGGGTCGTTTCCGCCACACGCCGAGGGCGGAACAGAAATTCAACATTTTCGTGATCGATTTAAAGGGCGGTTGGTAAGTTGAATACGCCAAGCTTGGTAGAGTATCCAACCATAGATGAATATGAACAACATTATTATCGGAAATATTGTAAAGGGCCGATAACCACTTTTGATGGGATTCCTGTTACATTTAGGAGAGCCTGGTTTTGGCACGCGTTTTTTGAAAGCTCTGGACAAGAGAAAACAAAGGACAGATTCTCCCGAACTCGTGCGCAAAGGATCGATTGGATCGAATATGCACTAAAGTGTCAATCAAGCGAGTTATATCAGGGATGGGTTGGACGCACAACCTCAAATCGGCGCGTAACAGTGGTAAATGGTAACTATGTTGTCATTATATCACTGCGCCACACCAAAGAATGCAAATTGGTCGGCGATTTCATAACTGCATTTGTGGCTGAAGGGGCCTCATTAGCAAAAATACGGAGGAGCCCAAAATGGCAATAAAAAAAGCCGCTGATTAGATACACTGGCTCAGCGGCTGAGGCCTTGATTGGTTCCCTGCCTTAGGCAAAGAACTCTATACCAAGTATCGTCATTCATCATTTTTTGTCAATCACTATTATTATCAACCGAAAAGAATGGCCAAATGTTCCCGGCAAATATTCCATAACCTTAACATAGTCAAGGTGTTGCGGCCGGACCGACCTTTCCTAATTAATGGAAATGTTTTCCACTCCCGAGTGCTGGCTCACCAACTATAAATACTTGAAACTGCAAAACAAAATTCTATATTGACTACGCCTTGGCAAACGGTGGCGAATGGCAATCAAGGAGGCAGGAATATGAAACGTAATCCGGCAATCATGGGCATCATCGCGGTCATGCTGACGGTCGGCGTATGCGGCCCGATCATCGGTCAGGAGCAGGAACAAAAACCGCTGCCGACGGAAAATTTCTATAATAAGAGCCTGCACTACACCAACAAGGGCATCGCCTACATGTATTCCAAAGAATCGGGCGGGCTGGAGACGATCACCGGCGTGCCGGGGTCCGAACTCGGCTGCGACAAGCCGGAATGCCACGTCCGCAGCTGCGACGCCTGCCATGCGCTGGAGACCGACGGCAAGATGAGTTATTCGCTGACCCCGGCCAAATCGCAGGAGGTCTGCGCGCGCTGCCATCCGGTGGAGAAGGATGATCCCGACGTCCATTTCAGCCGGGGCATGAAATGCATGGATTGCCACACGGTGCGGGAAATCCACGGCGACGGCGTCGAATACAACAGCTACAACCAGCCGGGCGCCATCGAAACCACGTGCGAATCCTGCCACACCGATATCAGCCAGACCGAAAGCCACACCGTGCACAAGGGAAAATTGGACTGCCCCACCTGCCACGTGATGCAGTCGACCACCTGCTATAATTGTCATATCGATGCCCGCCTGGCCAAGATCAAAGGGGCTTCGATGCAGTTGAAAAACCTCCTCTTTTTGGTCAACCATGATGGCAAGGTGAAGCTGGGGAATTTCCTGAGTCACGTGTACAAGAACAAGACCATGATCTCGCTGGCGCCGTCGTTCGGCCATTCGATCAAGAAAGAGGGCCTGGGGTGTCCCGCCTGCCACAACACGCAGATCGTGAAAGATATCGCCAAGGACAAATTCAAACTGGCGACCTGGGACAACAAGAAGAAAGAGATCAAACATCCGGAGGGGATCGTGCCGGTACTGGACGGCATGACTTGGCGGATCGTGCCGCTTTCCTATGACGGGACGACTTGGACGCCGATTGTCGATCCCGAACAGCCGATTATCCATTATGCCGGGTACTGCACTCCCTTGACCGGCGCGCAGTTCGCCAAGCTCAAAGTTTCGCAGGGGAAGAAGAAATAAGTATCGTTTGTTGCGGCGTCAGGAATACCTTCCTGACGCCGTCCTGAAGGAAGGAGAAATCCGATGTATAGCAGACAGAAACACGCTGAATTGGTCAAAGAGCTTGACGCCGCGTGGCAAGATTACTTCCCATTCATAAGCACCGGACCTCTGGACCCGGAAAAACCTATTAGGAGTTTTGATGATCTCCTTAGGGTAAGCACACGCATGAACAAGGCAGAAAACGCTCTTAATGAATATCTGCAGAAATTCATTGACAAGAGTGGGCATATTGATTTTGCGTTGGATGAAAAGAACCAATAGCCCAGAGCATACTGTGGGCGGCAGATGTCCACATCTGCCCCATTGAAGACCGCCCCGTCCCATGTGGATATCAGCTTGGCACAAAGTACCCACCCGCGGCAGGCCACGGGAAAAGCGGTTGCCTTGAAACTCCGATTGTATTACCTTCCAGCAAGATAGGCGGGGACGCGGCCGCCCGGCACGCGTCCCGTAAACGCAGGTGTCGGCTGCTTCAAACACGGGGTACAATATGCGGAAATGCGGGCTTCGTCTTATCCTATTGACCATCACCATCGTCGCGGCCATGGTTACAATCGCCATCTTCGCCGGATGCGGCCAATCCGAAAAAGAACAACAATCGGCAAAGGCCCAGGCGGCACAGAAAACCAAGCTGACCATCGGCGTGTCACTGCTGACCCGGACTCATCCATTCTATCAGGACCTCGAAGCCGGCCTCAAGGAAGCCGCCGACGCCGCCGGGTATGAACTTTTGGTCACCGCCGGGGAATTCGACGTCGCCAAACAAAAAGACCAGATTCAGGATTACATCGTCCGAAAGGTCGACGCCATCATCGTTTCCCCATGCGACTCCAAGTCGATCGGCACGGCCGTCAAGGCCGCCAACGACGCCGGCATACCGGTCTTCACCGCCGATATCGCCTGCCTGGCCGAGGGGGTCAAGATCATTACCCACGTCGCCTCCGACAACATCGCCGGCGGCAAACTGGCGGCGCAGGCGGTGGCCAAAGCGATCGGCGGGGCAGGTACGGTGGCGATCATCGACCATCCTGAGGTCGAATCGGTCATCCAGCGGGTGAAGGGATTCGAGGACGAACTGGCGACCGTGCCGGGGATCAAGATTGTCGCCAAACTGTCCGGGCATGGAGTCAAGGACCAGGCCTTCCGCACGGCCGAGGATATCCTGCAGGCGCATCCCGATTTGACCGCCATCTTTGGGATCAACGATGATTCCGCGCTGGGTGCGCTGGCGGCGGTGGAGAAGGCGGGCAAGTCCGGCAAGGTGACGATCGTCGGTTTCGATGCCGTGCCCGAGGCGCGCGCGGCGATCAAAGCTGGGAAGATTTACGCCGACGTCATCCAGCAGCCGAGAGTGATCGGCAAGACGACGATCGAAGCAGTGACGACCTACATTTCCGGCGGGACGGTGGCGCCGCAGATGCTTATCCCCTGCGCGCTGTTCACTCAGGCCGAGGCGAACGCCGCCCAATGATGGAATCAGTTTGGTGAGTGCCGACCCCGCCAGAGTCGCCGTCCCCGCGATGCTGCTGCAGATGCGGGGGATCACCAAAGCCTTTCCGGGCGTCCAGGCGGTTAAGTCCGGATCGTTCGAACTGGCCGCCGGGGAAATCCATGCCCTGGTCGGTGAAAACGGCGCCGGTAAAAGCACCCTCATCAAGATTCTCACCGGCGCCCATCGGGCCGATACCGGAAATATCCTTGTCAACGGTACGAGTGTTTCTTTCGATTCTCCCATCACCGCTCGCCAGGCCGGGATCGCGGCCATCTATCAGGAGTTCACCCTCATCCCGACCATGACCGTGCGGGAAAATCTGTTTCTGGGGCGGGAGAAGACCCACCATGGATTCGTCGATTCGAGGTTCGAGTATCAAACGGCGGTGACACTTCTGACCAGGCTGGGAACGGAAATCGATCCCGAGGCCAAAATCGCCGATCTCAGTACGGCCCATCAACAAATGGTGGAAATCGCCCGGGCGCTTCAGACGGACGCCAGGATTCTGGTCATGGATGAGCCGACCGCGGCATTGACCCCGCGCGAGGTGGAACGGTTGTTTGCCATCCTGAAGGAGTTGGCCGGACGGGGCATCGGGATTATCTTCATCAGTCACCGTTTGGATGAAATCTTCGCCATAGCCGACCGGGTGACGGTCATGCGCGACGGAGATACCATCGGAACGTGGAGGACAGCGGAGCTGACCCGCATTAAACTGATCGAACAGATGGTCGGGCGGTCGCTGGAAGAGGAATTCCCCAAAGTCGCCGCTCCCCGCGGGGAAATCGGTTTTGAGGTGCGAGGATTATGCGGCGGCAAAATCAGAGATGTGTCGTTTTCCGTGCGTCGCGGCGAGGTGCTGGGTCTGGCCGGGTTGATGGGCGCCGGACGGACGGAGGTGGCGCGGTTGATTTTCGGTGCGGACACGAAAGAATCCGGCGATATCCGGCTCGACGGCGGACCGCTTCACATCACTTCTCCGCGCGAGGCGATTGCCGCAGGCATCTGCCTGCTGACCGAAGACCGCAAGATGCAGGGGCTGGTGCTCAAGGCTTCGGCGCTGGAGAATTTCGCTTTGCCCAATTTGCTGTTGTGGTCGAAAAGCGGTTTTATCAACCGCCGCAGGGAACGGTCGCGTTTTTTCGAGCGGGTGGATAACCTCAATATCCGATTGTCCGGTCCCGACCAGCATGCCGAGGACCTCTCCGGCGGCAACCAGCAGAAACTCCTTGTGGCGCGGTGGCTGGAGACCGATTCGAAGGTGGTCATCTTCGACGAACCGACCCGCGGAATCGACGTCGGCGCCAAATACGAAATGTACCTGCTGATGAATGAGCTGGCGGCGCAGGGGAAGATGGTCATCATGATTTCCTCGGAACTGCCGGAAATCCTTGGGATGAGCGACCGGATTCTGGTGATGCGCGAGGGGAGGGTGGCGGGAGAAATCGAGGATGTCTCTACGGCCACCCAGGAACAGGTGATGGCGTTGGCGACTTGAAGGAAGGCGATGGCGGCATGAGCGGTACAGGGCGGATGGATTGGCGCGGCAGGTCATCCCGGCTGGTGGTCGATTACGGCATGCTGGGGATACTGCTGTTGTTGTGCATCTTTTTTTCGGTTCTGACCCTGCGCGACCAGTACCCGACCGGGATCGCCGCCGCCGATGCCCTATACGAGCAGATTGCATCCTCGACGGCCAAAGAGACCGGCATCATCATTGTATCCCGCGAAAGCGGCGATGATTCGTTGTTTGCCGCCGCCCTGAAAGCAAGGCTCTCCGTCGGCGGATATGCCAACGTCCATGCCATTTCCGGAGATCCCTCCGCCATCAAAGAGGAACTACCTTTATATATCGGGGCGGCCGGGTCCCCGAAAATCATCGCCACCACCCAGGCGTTCGCCCCGGTGGTGCACAATGTCGTCTCTCAAATCGCCGCCGCGGCGGAGGCGACGATCATGACCCCGCCGGCCCATCGCTGGCCGACGTTTCTGCTTCCGGACAACATCCGCAACGTCGCCAACCAGATCACCGTCATCGCCATCATCGCCATCGGCATGACCATGGTCATCATCACCGCCGGGATCGACCTGTCGGTCGGCAGTCTGATCGCCCTGTCGGCGGTGGTGGTTGCTTGGCTGATCGGACAACTGGGCGGCGCGGGGACGTCGGCCATGGGGATGATTCTCGGATCGCTCGGCGGCATCGTCCTCTGCGGCGCGGTGGGGGGGTTCAGCGGCCTGATGATCACCCGTTTCCGCATCCCGCCGTTCATCGCCACTCTGGCCATGATGCAGGTCGCCGCGGGGGTGGCCTATATCATCTCCCAGGGAAAACCGATCTATCAAATCCCCGACGGCTTCATCTGGCTGGGAAGAGGCGTCGATCCGCTTTTGAAAATCCCCTATGCCGTAATCCTGATGATCGTGCTGTACATCGCTGCTCATATCGTCATGACCCGCACCACCACCGGACGGTACATCTATGCCGTCGGGGGGAACATGGAGGCCGCCCGGTTGTCCGGGATCCGGGTGCGGATGATTCTGTTTCTGGTCTACACGGTTTGCGGCATGCTGGCCGGGCTGGGCGGGGTGGTCATGGCCTCACAGTTGAAAAGCGGGGCCCCGACCTATGGTCTGTCGTATGAACTGTATGTCATCGCGGCCGTGGTAGTGGGGGGCACCAGCCTCAGCGGCGGCGAGGGACGCATTCTCGGGACGCTCATCGGCGCCTTCGTCATCGGCGTCATCCAAAACGGCATGAATTTGACCAACGTCGAAAGTTACACCCAGAAAGTCATCCTCGGTCTGGTGATTTTGGGAGCCGTGTTGCTCGATAGATTGAAACAGCAGGGCTTTCGTTTGACAAAAACATGATCGTATATATCCGGCCCGTTCGCGGGACGTCGCTTGCGGCCGGAGCAATGAGGATCACCGCCATGCGCGCAAAAGGTATCGTTTTCGTTTCGTTCATCATTGGTCTTCTGTCGACTGGGATCGCCGTCGCTCAGGCCGAAAAGCCGAAAGGGACGTTGAACGTCGTCGGCGTGTCGCATCTGGATACGCAGTGGCGCTGGACCATCCAGACGACGATCGACGAGTATGTCCCCAATACCTTCCGGGACAACGTCAAACTGCTCGACCTGTACCCGCAGTACATATTCAGTTTCGAGGGCGCGTTCAAGTACATGCTCCTGAAAGAATATTATCCCGATTACTACGAGCGGTTGAAACCGTATATCGCTTCCGGGCGATGGCGGGTGGCCGGAAGCTGGGTCGACCCGGTGGATGTCAACATGCCCTCGTTCGAGTCGCTGGTGCGGCACACCTTGTACGGCAACGGATATTTCCAGCAGGAGTTCGGGCGGGTCAGCCGGGACGTCCTGTTGCCCGACTGTTTCGGGTTCGGGTACGCTCTGCCGTCGATCGCCGCGCATTGCGGGTTGAAAAGCTTCTCCACCCAGAAACTGACCTGGGGATCGGCCTATGGCGTGCCGTTCGATATCGGACTCTGGGAGGGGGTTGACGGATCGACGCTGATATCGGCGATCAATCCGGGGAGCTATTCGCGCGGGATCGATCACGACCTCAGCCGCGACACGACCTGGATCAAACGGATCGACAGCCTGGGTAACGCCACCGGGCTTTATGAAGGATACCATTATTTCGGAACCGGCGATATCGGCGGCGCACCGGAATCTACGGCGGTGGCCTGGCTGGAAAAATCGGCCGGCAGTGATGGGCCGCTGACCGTGAAAGGGATCGGGTCGGATGATATCGTCGATATTGTTGCCGCCCACCCTGAGGCCAAACTGCCGCGCTATAAAGGGGAGCTGGTGATGAGCCGCCACGGCGTGGGGTGTTATTCCTCACAGGCGGCGATGAAGCGATGGAACCGCAAGAACGAACTGCTGGCCGACGCCGCCGAACGGGCCTCGGTCGTGGCTTCGTTGTTTGGCGGTCTGACTTATCCCCGGCAGACATTGCAGGATACCTGGAATCGTTTCCTGTGGCACCAGTTTCACGACGATCTCACCGGCACCAGCATCCCTCAGGCATACGAATTTTCCTGGAACGACGAACTGCTCTGTCTGAACCGGTTCGCCGGAATTCTTGAACATGCGGTGGCTTCATCGAGTCCGGCGCTGGACACCCGCGCACAGGGGATACCGCTTGTTGTCTATAATCCCTTGTCGATAGTCCGGGAAGATATTGTCGAGGCGACTGTTCAATACTCCGGCGGCGCCCCGAAGGCGGTACGCGTTTATGATCCCGATGGCAATGAGGTTCCTTCGCAAATTGCCGAAACGTACGCCAACAGCCTGAAGATTGTCTTTCTGGCCAATGTACCCTCGGTCGGTTATGCCGTCTATGACGTGCGGCCGTCGGAGATGCCATGCGACATGGCCACCGGCTTAATGGTTGATAGGAACCGGATGGAAAACAACCGATACCTTGTGCGGATCAACCAATACGGAGAAGTCGCCTCCATCTACGATAAAGTCGAACGGCGGCAACTCCTGCAGTGGCCGGTCATGTTCGAATATCTGCCCGATACCCCCAAGCGTTGGCCGGCCTGGGAAATCGACTACGACGATATCTCCGCTTCGCCCAGGTCAACCCATGCCGGAAGCTCCTCCGTTCAGGTAATCGAAAACGGCCCGGCACGCATTACTCTCGCAATCACCCAGGGGACCGACGACTCGAAAATCACGTCATACATCCGTCTGGCCGCAGGCGGCGCCGGCGACCGGGTGGTGTTTGACAACGATATCGACTGGGCGGAACGGGAAAAACTGCTCAAAGCATCGTTTGTCATGGCCGCGCCGAACGACAGCGTTACCTATGACATCGGTTTGGGGACGATTGCCCGGGGGCTCAATCATCCCAAGCTATATGAAGTGCCCGGCCAGCAATGGGCCGACATGACGTCCCCCGATGGAAGCTACGGTGTGGCCGTGCTCAACGACAGCCGGTATGGCTGGGATCATCCGGATAAAAAAACCCTGCGGTTGTCGCTTATCCATACGCCGGGAATATCTCCCGGTTGGGAATGGGTGGGAGACCAACGGTCGCAGGATATCGGCCGACACCCGGTTACGTTCGCCGTCACCGGTCACAAAGGTGACTGGCGGGAGGGCGGGGTGGCCTGGCAGGCGGCCCGGCTTAACCAGCCGCTGTTGGCGTTTCAGACGACTCCTCATGACGGAAAACAGGGCAAGCGTTTTTCGTTCTTAACCACGGATAATCCGGATGTCATGGTCACGGCCGTCAAATACGCCGAAAACGGTGATGATATCGTGGTGCGCCTTCGCGAGCTGACCGGCAAACCCCAGAACGCGAAGATTCAATGTGCGACGTCGATCGCGTCCGCGAAAGAGTTGAACGGCGTCGAACAGTTCCAGCGCGACCTGACCGTCAGCGGCGGAGGGGTTGATATTTCATTCACCCCCTACCAGCCCAAGACGCTGGCGTTACACCTGAACAACACCCTGGCTTCGGTCTCGCAACCGACCTGCCAACCGTTGACCCTGCCGTATAACCTCGATGGCATCAGCCTCGATGACAACCGGACGGACGGCGATTTCGATGGCAAGGGCAATACACTGGCCGGGGAGTTGATGCCGGATACGCTCGAGTACGAAGACATCCCCTTCGTGATCGGCCCCAAAAGCGCCGCGGCCAACAACATCGTGGCCTGCCAGGGACAGGAGATTCAAATTCCGCACGGAGCGTTCAACCGGCTCTACCTGTTGATGGCGGCGGTCGGCGGCCAACAGGATCTGCTGTTCGCCGTCCATGGTACCTATATCATGGGGTGGATATCGGATTATGCCGAACCGATCGGCCAGTGGAACAACCGGGTGTCCGGCAACCTGATTATCGAGGACCCCGACAAAATCGCGCCGTCGTATATCAACCGCGATCCGGTGGGATGGTACGGTTCACACCGCCACACGGCATCCGGCGAAAACGAGGCCTATCGGTTCACGTATCTGTACTTGGTCCGACTTGACCTGCCGTCCGGGGCCGAAATCGTGACCCTGCCGGATAATCCCGATATCCGTGTGGCGGCGGCGACGGCCGTCAACACGACGCAGGATGATATCGTCGCGGCGCAGCCGCTGTACGACGTCACCAATACCACGATGACCAAAATCCTGGTCGATCGGCCCGCGTTTCTCGACGCGACCACGGTCCGGCTCAGCTGTCTGGTCCCCGGCGCGGAGATTCATTATACGCTGGATGGCAGCGACCCGACTTTTCATTCGCCGTTGTACGAAAAACCATTGACCATTGCCAGAACGACGACCGTGAAAGCCCGCTCCTTCAAGGACGGCGCCGACGATCATTATGTGGCCGTGGCCGAATTGACCAGATTGGTTCCCCGTTCAGCTGTGATCGTCGCAGCAGTCGAACCGGGTCTGCTGTGCCGATATTTTGAGGGGAATTGGGTTGATATTCCTGATTTTGAGGCGATGCCTGCGAAACGAGACACAGTGATGGCCTCGGTTTCAATACCGCCGTTCGCGCGTAAGGAGGGGCACGGCCTGATGTTCACGGGGTACATCCGTATCCCAGTCGACGGCGCCTACACCTTTTCGACGACCTCGGATGACGGCAGCGAGTTGTTCATCGGCGACACGCTGGTGGTCGACAACGGCGGCCCGCACGGGGAGCAGGAGGTATTCGGCCATGTGGGGCTGTCCGCCGGCTGGCATTCGATAAAGGTCGCCATGTTCCAGGGAGTGGGGGATCAGGTGCTGTCGGTGACGATCCAGGGACCGGGGATGAAAAAACAGTTGATCCCGGCGGAGATGCTGTTTCATGCGTCCGATGCCTCGGCGATGAAATAATCGAAATGCTCCTCAGACACCCCCAGGCCGAATGCCTGGGGGTGTCACGTAAACCTCAAATATGTTTTATCTGCACTCCTTTTCCGAAATACTCCCGTATCCTGCTCGCGACTATGGAACGATGGCATTCCTCGTGAGAGCGTTCATAGCACATGAGGCAGGCCTTGCCGTCGGAAAGGTATCGACGAACTTCGGCGATGACTTCCATATGACCGGATAGATAGGCGGAATAGGCTTCAAAGAACCATTCGTAGTCGCCGTCGGATTTCACTTGGTTACGAATGGACGGAGGGCATCCGAGGGCTTTGATATGGATATACACTATCCCTTCCTGCCCAAGGCGTTCCTGCAAAGCAGATTTCGAAAACCCCTTCTTTCGCGAAAGCGGCATGTCTCTGACGTCGATCAGGCGCGTTATGCCGTACTGCTTCAACCGCTCGATGAATTCATCGATCTCCCGCCCCTCATATCCCATGGTAAACAACCGGCATCGTTTCATGGTCATAGTCTATGTAAGTTCATCTTCATATGTACAGGGCAATTTATGGACGGGTACTGCGCCAATCATGTGGTGCGGCAATGATTGGACAACGATGGAATGATACTCTTGGATCGTCGCGATCCCCCCTCGGCCGGTCTCGCGATGACAATAAAAGGTTCCGTTACATCCCCTTATGGAATGCACGGGTGCCCCTCAGTTTGCCGTGGGACACCTTATGCCGCCCACCGCGACTACATCCGCGGCTCTTGCAGCGAAGCCGCCTCGGCGTCGTCGTACCCCAGCGCCTTGAAATCGAGCACGCCCGACGGCGAATGGCACCGGTCGCAGGTCAAGGCCCCATTCTTGCGGATGGCGTGGCTGATTTCCAGCGCGGCGTCGGTGGGAATCCATCGCGGTTCAACCTGGCGCAGATTGCGGGCGTCGTCATACGCTCCGCCGTGCCAGCCGTCGACGTCCATAAAAGCCATGAACTTATCCATCAGGTATACTTTGAACATCCAACCATACATCCGCGCCATCATGCTTTTGCCCATCTCGGTCTTGGCCGCCAGATCGGCGTTGCCGGTGAGGTAATAGGTCGGCAGATTGTACGGCAGATACATACCGCCGAAGGGACCGATGTTTTGAAGGTCGATATGCTGTTTGCCGTTGAACCGTTTCATGGCGTACAGCTTCGATGGCCGCCCCTGTTTGGCGATCGGCCGCATCACA
>JAAZOE010000510.1 GCA_012797915.1 Candidatus Zixiibacteriota bacterium
ACCGTCCCGAACGCGGTAATCATGATTACCACCGTCTCCGGATGATTGGTCCGCACGAACTTTAACAGGTCCATGCCCGAAATCCGCTGCATCTTGATATCGGTCAGGACGATATCATAAGCGGTCTGCTCCAGCAGACGCTTGGCATCCTCGCCCGAAAAGACCGAGGTGACCTCATGGCGCGTCCGCCGCAGGGTCTCCCCGATGAATTCATTGACCAGCTTGTCGTCGTCGACGAGCAGAATATTCAGTTTCATACCGCTCCCACCTCACTGTTGCCGCTCCCCGGCAGGACAATCCGAAAGACCGTCCCGTTGTCCACTTCCGATGAAACCGTAATTTCGCCGCCGTGAGCCTGAATCGTCTTCCAGACCGTGGCCAAGCCCAGTCCGGAGCCGTTATGTTTGTGCCGCGTGGAGAAGAAGGGCTGGAAAATCCGGTCCCGGATGTCCGGAGCGATGCCATGCCCGGTGTCGGCCACCTCAATAAACACCCCCCCGCTTCCACCATCGCCGCCGGCAGGGGTGGCCCCGGCCCGAATCGTGATCCGCCCCCCGTCGGGCATCGCCTCGCGGCCGTTGCGCAAAAGGTTCAATAACACTTGCCGCATCAGATGCGCATCGCAGGTAACCGGCAGGTTGCCATCGGCGATATCAACGGCCAGCTCCACGTTGACCGCGGACGCCCCCTGGTCGGCGCGCTCGTATTCGACACTCTCCTCGATCAACCGCCCCAAGGGGATCGGCCGCAGATTCAACTGCTCCCGCCGGGTATAATCGAGGAGCGCCGTGACCGTCAGGTTGAGCGTGTTGACACCGGCGATGATCTTGTCCACCAACCGCGTCTTGGCCTCATCCTCGGCCAGTTCCCGCCGCAACAACGCCGCGAAACCGCCGATGCCGCCCAGGGGATTGCGGACCTCATGGGCCACCGTGGCCGCCATCTCCCCCAAGGCCGCCAGGGTCTTGATGCGCAGAATCTCCTCCTCCAACCGCTTGATCTTGGTCAGATCGAAGAAGATCTCCACCGCCCCCAACGGTCCCGCCTCCGGGTCATGCAGCAGCGCGGTCGAAACCGAGACCGGGATATCCTCCCCGTTATTGTTGATAATCACTTTCTCTTCCGACTCGAACTCTCCCCCGGACAAGACCGTATCCAGGGCCGAAAATCGTCCGCCCCGCTTGGCGGAGATGACCTCATCGTATCGTCGCCCCAGCGCCCGCGCCGCGCCCATGCCGGTGATCCGCTCGGCCGCCGGATTGAAATGGGAAATGATTCCCTCGCGGTTCACGGCCACCACGCCCGAGGACAGCGCCGTCAGGATCGAATTGAGAAAGACGGTTGTCGCCTGATTGGCGGCAATGGTCCGGCGCAATTGATGATTGATCTCCTCCAGCCGCGTTTCCTGCCGGGCGTATTCCTTCTCGAGCGTCAGATACTGCCGCTGGAGATTATTGATGATTGTATTGAACGTCTCGAACGATTCCTTGAAATGCACCAGTTCCGCGTCCGGCGGAGGCGCCTCGACAGTCCCTTGCCGTTCTTCTTTCATACCGCCAAATTGTCCGCCGCCGGCTCCAAACGCAATAAAAAAACGCCTTTCCGGTCAGCCGTTTCGGGAACCGACCATTGAATCCGGCACGGCCCGCCGCGGCCGCACCTCCCCCGTGGATACACCCTTTCAGGCGTCTGAGGACGCGGGGAAGGAAACATTGAGGCAGGAAGATATCGGGATGGCCCTGATCCATACCGCCCTTCGGGCGGCGGTCACGGGGCGACTGAGGCTGAATCGGCCGAGGCCGGGACGGTCAGCCCGCGCTGCCGCAGGAACCGTTCCAGTTGATCGACGCGGCGGCGATAGAATTCGCTGCGGCTTCGTTGATCGAATGCGTTCCGCGCCCGGCCGACCATTTCGCGAAGATCATGCAGCCGGAACGGCTTGATGATATAGTTGCAGGCCCCATGCTGCAACGCTTCGATGACCGATTCAATCGTCGGATAACCGGTCATCAGGATGACGCTGATCGCGGGATCATGTCGTTTGATCCGGTCGAGGATGTCGATACCGCTGGTCTCCGGGAGCTTCAGGTCGACCAGGGCGACGGCGATCCGCTTTTTCGCCAAGGCCTCCTCGGCCTCGGCCATATCGGCAACCGCATACACTATGTACCCATCGCCGACAAACAAGTCGCGGAGGACGTCGCGGATCAGCGGTTCATCATCGACGACCAGCAAACCCAGGCGCGAAGCCGGGCATTCCTCCGCTTCCATCACACTGCCTCCGCCGCCGCTTTCCGTCGGGCCGCGACCACCTCGCGCACCACCTTGTATAAATGATTGACATTGAACGGTTTGATGATGTAATCATCGACTTTGTATCGCAAGGCCTCCAAGGCGGTCTCCAAAGACGGGTATCCGGTCATGAGAACGATCGGCAGCCCCGGGTATAATCCCCGGATCTTTCCGGTCAACTCCAAGCCGGTCATATCCGGCATCTTGATATCGGCCAACACGATATCAAACGGTCGATTCTTGAGATAATCAATCGCCTTGTATCCGTCCTCGGTGACGACGATATCCCATTCCTGAGCAACGAAGAAATCATAGAGCATGTCGCGAATCAACAGCTCGTCATCGACGACCAGAATA
>JAAZOE010000511.1 GCA_012797915.1 Candidatus Zixiibacteriota bacterium
ATGAATGGCTGGCATATTATCAATACTGGATCGGCGCCAAAGTGGTTAAAGGACCGATGAAGGAGGCGGTCATCGCGGAATTGACGCAGCATGCCGCCGATGAACTGCGGCATGCCGATATGATTTCGACGCGGATCATTCAGCTGGGCGGCACACCCATCACCAAGCCGGACGAGTGGTACCAGCAGAGCAACTGCGGTTACGATTCGCCCGACAACCCCTTCGTCAGGGACATCCTCCAGCAGAACATCAAGGGCGAACAGTGCGCCATCGCCACCTATCAAAGCCTGGTCAAGCTCACCATGAGCAAGGATCCGGTGACCTATAACATCGTCCTCCAGATTCTCCAGGATGAAGTGGAGCATGAGGAAGATCTCCAGGCGGAAATGGAGGATCTGGACGTTATGCTGGGCTCCCGAAGAGAGTGATCGCCCGGGCCTTCGCCGGCCGGGACGGCACTCGGGGCACCGACCGATGGAACAATCGAGACCGCCGGTGTCGTCCGCCGTCCCCATGACGACGGTTGCGGCAGGGGGCGTGTATCCGAACGAGCCAAGGCCTATGCGTATGGGAAGGAAAGGCAGATAATGAAAATCGTTTTTACGACTTCGGGCGACGACCTGGCGGCGCCGTTGGACAGCCGTTTCGGCCGGGCACCCAAATTCCTCGTCTATGATTTGGACGATGACACCTTCTCGATCATCGACAATCAGCACAACCTGAACGCCGCCCAGGGGGCGGGAATCCAGTCGGCGGAAACCGTGGCCCGCACCGGGGCCATAGGGTTGGTGACCGGACATTGCGGCCCGAAAGCCTTTCGCGTCCTTTCCGCGGCCGGCATCAAGATTTACCCGTGCGACGCCCCCACCGTGGCCGCGGCGCTCGACGATTACCGCGCCGGACGACTGATCGAGGCGAAATCCGCCGACGTCGAGGGTCACTGGGCATGAAAGCCGAGGGAATCACGTTTACGCCGATCGGCATCATTCACAGCAGACATACCGCGTCAGAAACAACCCCGATCCAGCCGGTCTACGCCAAAGGGTGCCCGGGCCGGGCGGAGATCTTTCCGGAATTCGAGGAAGGGTTGCGTGATCTGGAGGGATTCTCCCATGTCTATCTGCTGTACCATTTTCACCGGGCGGGTCCGCCGCGATTGCTGGTCAAACCGTACCTGCAGGATGTCGAGCGGGGCGTTTTCGCCACTCGTTCGCCGAACCGGCCGAACGGCCTCGGGCTCAGCGTGGTGGAACTGGTGCGCCGCGAGGGCAACGTGTTGCACCTCGACGGCGTGGATATTCTGGACGGCACCCCCCTTTTGGATATCAAACCGTACACGGCCAAGTTTGACTGTATCCCGACCAAACGGAACGGGTGGCAGGATACGGTGGACGACGAAACGGCGTGCCGAAAAGGGAAACGCGGGTATCAGCGGGGAATCGATGCGCCTGAGGAAAAAGGGAACGGATGATGGCGCACTCCCGGGTTCAGAGTAATCTTGATTTTCGGCTGATGGCCATCGAGTTTCTGCTCCGAGATTGGTTGCGTCCGCCGATCAACGTCCTTCGGGAGGCAGGAATGCTGCCGGGCATGACGGTCCTGGATTTTGGCTGCGGACCGGGGGGCTTCTCTCTGGCGGCCGCACGGCTGGTCGAGGCCCGGGGGCGCGTCTACGCCCTGGACATACATCCCCTGGCCATTCGCATGGTAAAACGCGACGCCGAAAAACAAGGCCTGCGGAATATCCATCCGATCCACGGGACCTCGGCCGAGGTCATACCGGATGAAAGCGTGAATTTCGTCCTGCTGTACGATGTCCTGCACGATCTTCCGGACACCGATTCGGTCCTGAGGGAAATCCACCGGGTGTTGACGCCGGACGGCATCTTATCGGCCAGCGATCATCATCTTCAGGCAGCCGGCTTGCAGAGGGTCATCACCGAGACCGGGCTTTTTCTCCCGACCGGACG
>JAAZOE010000045.1 GCA_012797915.1 Candidatus Zixiibacteriota bacterium
AAAATAGAAAAAGGAGGCGACGATCACCGCCGCGACCGCCAACGGTCCGTACGAGATCAACAGCAGGAGAAAGGGTGACAGGGCAAAGAGGACGCCACACGCCGGCCGCCACCAGAGAAGGACGGCCAGTGGCACCGCATACGCCGCGGCCAACGCGAACAGCGTCCAGTTGCTGATCGCTTCTCCCCGCTTGGGAAATACAAAACTATCCGGCCACGCCATCGTTTCTTCTCTTATCGAACAACCGTTTCGGCAACGCCCGCACGTCGGGAATATTCAGCAGATACGCCATCACGCCGAAAACCAGCAGGGTCCCGGCGGCGCCCACGATCAGAATGGTGATCGAAGCGCCGAATCCGCCGCCGTCGACGGTCACCAGACGGGCCAATCCCCAAGCCGTCCCCCAGGCGGCCGTTCCGGCCACGGCTAATTTTCCAAGATACACGAAAACGGCGTGTCCGTCAATCCGGGCAATGCCTACCGCCGCGACGATGATGGCCGACAGCGCCCCGAAAGAATAGCTGAGGCTACTGGAGATGGCCAGCCCGGTAAACCCCAGCGGACCGGCCAGGGCGGCCGCCGCCCCGATCTTGACCGCAACCATGACCGTCGCCAGTCCAAGGAAGAGCAGGTTCCGCCCGGCCGCATAAAATGCCCGCGACATGATCCAGATCAAAAACTGTCCGGCCAGGCCGAGGGCGGAGTATTGCAGCAATCGGGCGGTGTGGGCCACCGATCGGCCGTCGAAAGCGCCCCGTCGGAAAAACACCGTCACGATCGGTTCGCAATAGACCCAGCAGACAATGGTGGCGGGAACGGCCAGAAGCAGCGAGACGGTGATGCCCCGCTCCAGCAGGTATGCGCTTCGCGCCGCATCGCCCCGGGCAGACGCCTCGCTGAAGTACGGAAAAAGTACGGTCGATAGAGCATAGGCCAGAATCGACACTGGAATCATGATCAGCAGATATGAATACCCCAGCGCGGAGACGATCCCTGCCGGCATGGAGGAGGCGTAGTATCGGTCCACCAGGGCATAGACTTGCCAAACCGATTCGATCAGGAGGATGATCACCGCGGCCGAGAAAAACGCGCCCATCGCCTTTTCCCAACGGGGCCGGAGCGAGAAAACGGGCGCGCCCAGGCGGCGAAAGGGAATGTAGTTGACTACAACCTGCACCAGGTATCCCAGAACCATTCCCCAGAGTACGGCCCCGGTGGACAGCCGTCCGGAGAAGGCGACGACGGCGGTGATCATGACGACATTGGCCATGATGGGGGCTGCGGCCGGCAGCAGGAACCGCTTTTCGGCGTTGAGCGCCGACCGGAAACACGCTTCGAGAATGGCGAACAAGATGATGACGGAGGACACCCGCATGATCGACGCCGCCTCGGCCAAACGGACTTCGGGCAAGCCGGGGGCGATCCAGACAAGCAGCGTCGGCGCCGCGGCGAAGATGACGGCGGCCGCGAGGGCGGCCGCGCCCAAAGAGACGGTGAACCGTCCGGCCAGAGACCGAAAGGCGGCCGCTTTATCATCGGCCATGGCCGCCTGGGTATAGGCGGGGATGAACAGGTTGGTGAAGGAGTATCCGATCAGCGTATACAGGGCTACGGGAAGCGAGACGGCGATCAGGTACGTGTCATAGACGATACCCGTGCCGAAACGGGAGGCGATGATCACCTCACGGGCGAAACCGATCATTTTCGACAGGAGCACCAGCAGGGCCATCACGACGGTGACGCGGCGGATGCTGGACGAGGCGGCGGTCATCAACGGCGCAGATACCGCTCGATGGCGGCGGTGATGAGCCGCGACGGAAGCCGTCCGCCGACGGCGGCCGACAGACGCGCCCGGCGCTGCGGCGGCCGCCGCAAGGCTCGATGAATTTTAGCCGGCGACAGATCGACCAGGGTGTTGGCTCCGGACGTGACGGTTTCCACCCATTCCGTTTCCGGGCGAAGGGTCAGACAGGGGCGCCCCAGGAAGCAGGCTTCTTTCTGCAGGCCGCCGGAATCGGTCATGATCGCCCGGGCATGTCCGGCCAGCGCCAGGGTCTCGAAGTAGGGTTGCGGACGGCCCAGAATCAGATTGGGGACGGCCCTGAGCTTGCCCAGCAGCTTATGCCGCCGGAGATTGCCGATGGTGCGGGGGTGGGCCAGGAAAAGAATCGGTTCTTTGATGGAGCGGGCGATATCGATAAAGAGACGCAAACGATCCGGGTCATCGGCGTTTTCGACCCGGTGCATGGTTACCAGAATATACTTTTCTTTTTCCAGACCGAAATGGTTCAGGACGGCCGCATATTCGGGCAGCGACGGCCGGACGGAAGCCAGCAGTTCATACATCAGGTCGCCGCTGGCAGTCAATCCGCGGGTGATTCCCTCGCGCCGAAGGTTGTCGCGCGCGGCCGCCGTCGGGTAAAACAACAGCGCGGAGAGATGATCGGTGAGGGTGCGGTTGATCTCTTCCGGCATATCGACACGAAACGACCGCAAGCCGGCCTCGACATGCCCGACCGGGAGATGCAACTTGGCGGCGGCCAGGGCGGCGGCGAGGGTGGTGTTGGTATCGCCATAGACCAGCACCATATCCGGTTTCATTTTTATCAGCGCCGTCTCGCTTCGTTCCAGAATCTGACCGGTCTGCCGGCCATGACTTCCGGAGCCGACTTTAAGCTTGATATCCGGAGCGGGAATGCGGAGTTGGCCGAAAAAGGCCTGCGACAGTTCGTAATCGTAATGCTGTCCGGAATGGATGATGCGGTGGCGAAACCGCTGATCGAGGACCGGAGCCAGCGGCGCCAGTTTGATAAACTGGGGCCGCGCGCCCACGACCGAGACGACGGTTTTTCGCTGTCGGGACACCTGCTGCCTCTCCCCCGCTTGCGGTTTAGGCGAAAAAGGCCTTCACGACTGCAATCACTTCATCCTGCTCGGCGGCGGTCATCTCGCCGAAAATCGGCAGGGAGACGACCGTGGCGGCCGCCTTCTCCGCCTGCGGGAATTGCCCCGCCGCGTATCCCAGCGGTGCGAAACATTTCTGGAAATGGAACGGCACCGGGTAATAAATCTTGTGACCGATCTGATGCCTTTTCAGCCAGGTCAGGAACCGTTCGCGGTCGTCGCAGGCGACGGTGTACTGGTTGTAGATGTGGTAGGCCCAGTCGCGGCAGACCGGCGTCTTCAGCGGTAACCCGGCGAAGGCGGCATTGTAGCGGGCGGCGTTGCGGCGGCGATCCTCGGTCCATCCGCGAAGATGCGGCAGCTTCACCGTCAAGAGAGCGGCCTGCAGGGTGTCCAACCGGGAGTTGTATCCGACGATTTCATGCAGGTATTCGGTCCGTCCGCCGTGCTGCCGCAGAAGGCGAATCATATCGGCCAGGGCATCATCATTGGTGGTGACCATCCCCCCGTCGCCGGCGCAGCCGAGATTCTTGGTCGGGAAAAAGGAAAAACAACCCAGATCGCCGATCGACCCGGCGCTGCGCCCCTTGTATTGACTGCCGATCGCCTGGGCGGCGTCCTCGACGACTTTCAAGCCGTGGGTGGCGGCGAGGTTGAGGATCGGATCCATATCGGCGCACTGGCCGAAGAGGTGGATCGGCATGATGACCTTGGTTTTGGCGGTAACGGCGGCCTCGACCTTCGCCGGATCGAGGTTGTAGGTGTCCAGCTCGATGTCGACGAAGACCGGCACGGCCCCCAGGTGGCTGATGACGCCGGCGGAGGCGAAGAAGGAAAAGGCCGAGGTGATGACTTCGTCCCCCGGCCCGACGCCGCAGGCCCGCAGCGCCAGGAGAAGGGCATCGGATCCGGAAGCGACACCAAGGGCGTGTTTTGTGTGGCAGAACTCGGCGGCGGCGGCCTCGAACGTTTTCAGTTCCGGTCCCATGATGAAGCCGCAGTGGTCGACAACCTGCTTGATCGCCCGATCTATTTCCGCCCGGATGGGGGCATATTGTCGTTTCAAATCGAGAAGCGGTACGGCCATGATGGACTCCTATTCCGGCCAGCCTTGTTTGTCCAGACGTTCGGCCGCGGGAATCTCCCCGAAATCCTTGGCCGGAACGCCGGCGACGACCCTCCCGGCCGGCACGTCTTTGGTAACCAGGGCGCCGGCGGCGACGAGGGCATCGGCGGCGACGGTCTTTCCCGGCAGGATGGTGGCATTGACGCCGATGCGGGCGCCCTTGGCAGCGGTTATGCCTTTGAAATGTTTGAATCGTTCCTCGGTACGGCCGACGTAATTGTCGTTGGACGTGGCCACGCAGGGGGCCACGAACACCCGATCCTCCAGCGTCGAATAGGCGGTGATGTAGGCATTGGTCTCCAACTTGCAGTATCGCCCGATGGTACAGAAGTTTTCTATGGCCACACCGCGGCCGACGATGGTGAAATCACCGATGGACACGTTTTCGCGGATGGTCGCCAGGTCGGCCACCAGCACCTTGCGTCCCAGGGAGGCGCCGCGGTAAATGACCGCGCCGGTGCCGATGATGCAGTCGGAACTGATTCGGCAGGCCGGCAGTTCCTGATCCCTGGTGACGGCGGAGTTGGCCGCCCGCATCGGACGCTTGCCGATGACGGCGCCGTCGTCGATGCGGATGTTATCGCCCAGGGCCGAGCCATCGTGAATCACCACCTGACAGCCGATGACACATCCGGCGCCGATGGTAACGTCGCGGCCGATGACCGAAAAATGGCCGATGGTGGTGGCCTCACCGAGGGAGGCGCTGGGGTCGATGATTCTGGTGTCCATGGGAAATCCTTTGCTTTCTCCAACGCGGGGCATCATCAGCCGCATCCCTCCGGGGGGGACGACCATTGCCGCCCTTGGTTACGCCCGGAATCGCGGCCTCAACTGTCGGGGAACCCGCGCTTTCCGGTGAATTCATTTCGCGCCTGCCGAAGCAGGTCATACTCCGTGGGGGAAGATCGCCGCAGGTTGTCCACGTACTCGGCGAAGAGGGCGATGAAGAGCGACAGGACCAGCGAGGCGGCAAAAGTCAACACGACGATCAGGGTTCGTTTCGGGCGGTATTTCAGTTCCGGCGGATAGGCCGTCTCCAGCACGGCAATGGTCGGGGTGTCTTTCTGTTCTTTGATACGGGCCTCTTCATACATCCCGGTCAGCAGGTCATAGACCCTGGTCTGGATATCGAGGTTGGCTTTGAGCTCCGCATACCGTCCGGCCAGCTGCGGGATTTCGGCCAGACCGAGGGTAAAATAGGAATCCCGCCCGGCGGCGCCGGTTTCGATCAGGTTCAACTGCCGTTTCAATTCGCCGATCTCAGTCTCCAACCGTTTGATTTCCGGGTGATCCGGCGAATACAAGTTCTTCTTGATATCGAGGCTCACCTGGGTGACGGTCAGGCGGGATTTCAATTCGGTGGCGGCCGACAGGGCAATCCCCTTTTGCTGATCCAGGTCGACCGCCTTGTTTTCGGCTTGAAACGCCAACAGCGCGGTCCGGGCGCTGTCCAGCGCGGCCTTGGTGGCGTTCAAGCGGTGCAGAATGAATTCCTTATCGGCTTTGGCCTTGGCCGCTTTCACCTGACGGTTGAGTTGGTCCAGATGGGCGACATAACTGTTGGCGATTTGTGCGGCCATTTGCGGATTCTTATCCTGAAAATACAGCTCCACCACGCCCTCGCCGGTGATTTTGATCTGAGTCTTATCGCGCAGATATTCACCGGCCTTCTGGTAGGAGTCCTCTTTCAGGTAGGACAGGAGTTGGTTGTCGTCGATGACCGCCCGGAGGATGGTTTCCGATTTCAGCATGGTGCCATACACGTCCGACGGCGTGGCCATCATTGGCAGTTCAAAACCGGAGGAAGACAGAGCGTACTGGACGAAATTCCCGGTGATGCCCAGCGATTGGTCGTATTGGGAAGGCAGAATCGATGTCTTGGCCCGGTACCATTTGGGGAGAATAAAGGCGATTGCGATCGCCACGAGCGTTGCTGTCAGAACGAACCCGATGATGAACTTCCGGCGTCGGGCCAGAGCCAACAACAGGCGCCAGAGGTTGAAGGCGCTTGGAGATTCAGGCATCATGGTTTGGCCGCGCTTTCTTTCCGGGGAACGTACAGCGTTTCGCCGTCGAACAGCGTTTTCGCTTCCGTCGCCGCGATTCTTCCCCCGGTCAAGGTATTGATAACCACCATCCGCGACCGGTCGCCATCGAATCCCAGGCCGCCGACCAGCCGCAGGTAATAGTCGACCGACTCTCCGGCGCGGTACGGCACCAGACCGGGCGCCGCCA
>JAAZOE010000512.1 GCA_012797915.1 Candidatus Zixiibacteriota bacterium
CCTACGAGATGCAGCGGGTTGTCCCCCGCAACTGCCGCGTCGAACAACTCAACCGGTACGACGGCGAAATCCTCAACCCGGTCGAGATTTTCAAGCGCATCATGGAGGTGAAGCCATGACCAAGGATGTCCAATTGTCGGATGTGACTCATCATTACCTTCGGGTCAAGAAGCGGTTTCCCAATGTCTGGTGCGCCGGATGCGGCATCGGGACGGTCATGGGGTCGATCATCCGGGCGGTCGATTTTCTGGAATACAAGAAGGACGAGGTGGCCCTGGTGTCCGGCATCGGCTGCAGTTCACGCCTGCCGGTCTATTGCGATTTCAACACCCTGCACACCACTCACGGCCGCGCCCTGGCCTTCGCCACCGGCGTCAAGGTGGCCAAGCCCGGCCTGAAGGTCATCGTCATCACCGGCGACGGCGACGGGCTGGCCATCGGCGGCAACCATTTCATCCACGCCTGCCGCCGCAACATCGACATCACGACCATCCTGATCAATAACCGCATCTACGGCATGACCGGGGGACAGTTTTCCCCGACGACGCCGTGGCAGGCGTACGGCACCACCGCTCCCTACGGCAATATGGAGAAAGGGTTTGATCCGGCCACGCTGGCCATCGCCGCCGGCGCCTCGTACGTCGCCCGCGGCACGGTCTATCACGTGCAACAGCTCGACAAGCTGATCATCGGCGGCCTGCAGAAACGCGGGTTCGCCCTGATCGAGGCCTTCTCCAACTGCCACACGTATTATGGGCGGCTGAACAAGGAAGGGGACGCCGTGGCGATGTTGAAATGGATGAAAGATCACGCCCTGCCGGCCAAGGCCGCGGCCGCCCTGCCGCCGGAAAAGCGGGAAGGGAAACTGCTGACCGGCGTGCTGCATGACGCCGAGATGCCGGAATTTTGCGACGAATATCAAAAACTGGTCGATCGTTTGCAGACCAAACAGGAAGCATAATATGACAGCTGGAGATCATCCCCGGACGAACCGGGAGACCAAAGGTTCCCGGGAATCCAAAGGCGAGCGATACGAAATCCGCCTGTCCGGTTCGGGCGGGCACGGCGTCATCCTGGCGGCCGTTATCCTGGCCCAGGCGGTGGGAGCCGATCCGAAGATGAACGTGGCCCAGACGCAGAGTTACGGACCGGAGGCGCGCGGCGGCGCCAGCCGGGCCGATGTGGTCATTTCCCGGGAAGAGATATCGTATCCCAAAACCATGAAGCTGGACCTGCTTCTGGCCTTCACCCAGGAAGCCTGCGATAAATATTTCGCCGATCTGAAACCGGACGGCGTCCTGCTCATCGACAACACCCTGGTGACCAAGATGCCCACCAAGAGCGGCTACGGGTTCCCGTTTCTGCGGCTGGCCCGAGAGCAGGTGGGCCATCCCATGGTGGCCAACATCATCGCTCTGGGAGCGATCGCCCGGTTGAGCGGCATCGTTCCGTATGCCTCGTTGGAAGCAGTCGTCCGGGAACGGGCGCCGAAAGGGACGGAAGAAAAAAATCTGCAGGCGTTGAAGATCGGATACGATCTGGCCGGGAAATAGGCCGGCGACCGGCGGTGACGGCCGTTTTTCCCGCGCGGGCGGAGGTGGCCTGGAAAACTATCGTTGACCTCCAGGGCGGAGCCCCGAGGGGCGACCGTCGGCGGGTTTCTCCCGATTTCCGGACTGCGGCAAGGACAGAATGAACACGATTCGATTCGGAAGCGAACATCTTCCCCTCAATGTTCTGCCGGGGGATTCACTGGCGGCACGCGAACCGCTCGACGATATCCCCGCTTGGTCGATTGCCGAGTTTTCCCGCCGCCTGCATCAGGCCGGATTTGGCCGCTTTCTCGATCGGGGCAAACCGCTGGTGGTGGTCAACGATGCTTTCCGACCGACCCCCACCGGCCGGGTCTTGGCCGCCATCCGGGAGACCTACCCCGATTTCCGGGCCGATTTCATCGTCGCCTGCGGCAATCATCCCGCGCCCCACCCGGACGAAATCGAAAGTATCTTCGCGGGGTATGCCATTCCCGACGACAGTCGCCTCTTCTTTCATGATGCCCATGATCTTCGTGCGATGGTTCCGGCGGGAATAGTCGATGGACAGCCCATCCACCTGAACCGCATCCTGTTCGATTATCCCGCCGTTATCGTGATCGGTTCGGTGGAGCCGCATTATTTCGCCGGCTTCACGGGGGGGCGAAAATCGCTGATCCCCGGTCTCTGCGACGAACAGACCACCCGTCGGAATCATGCCCTGGCCGTTTCACCGGCGGCGCAACCCTTGCGGTTGGCGGGGAATCCGGTTGCCGGCCATCTTGACCGGGTGATGGCTGCGGTGACCTGGCCGCCCCTCTTTTCGATTCAACTGGTCACCGGACGGGACCAAACGCCGCTCGACTGCTTCTGCGGGGATCTAGCCGCCTCTTTTGCCGAGGCCGTCGCG
>JAAZOE010000513.1 GCA_012797915.1 Candidatus Zixiibacteriota bacterium
CCTTTTCTACCCCAAGTTGATTCCATATCGCTCGAATGTCCTCGGCGCAGGGTCCGTCGGTTTCCACCACTGCCTGCTGGCGCATCTGGGCCAGAGTCACCGAGCGATCGTAACGGATCCGTCCGGCGACCCGGGCGCCCATCCGCCGGGCCTGTTCCTCGATGCGTCCGGTCATGTCCGGATTGAGATCCCACTTGTTCACGCACACCAGCGCCGGGATGGAAAAATGCCGCGTCAGGGAAAGGACCCGTTCGAGGTCATGTTCTCCGGATACGGTCGGCTCGGTCACCGCCAGAACCAGGGAGGCGCCGGTCACCGAAGCGATGACGGGGCAGCCGATCCCCGGCGGGCCATCGACGAGGATGAGCCTCCGATGCCGTTCCTCGGCCAGGCGGCGGGCTTCCGTGCGGACGGTGGAGACGAGCTTGCCGGAGTTTTCGGCGGCCACGCCCAGCCGGGCATGCACCATCGGACCGCAGCGGGTTTCCGAGACCATCCATTCGCCGCAGGATCGTTCCCGGAAATCGATGGCCTGTTCGGGGCAGAACCGGACGCACACGCCGCACCCCTCACAGGCGACCGGGTCGACGGAAAAGACGACGGCGCCGGTGTCCGTTTCCTGCAGGTCGACGGCCTCGAAGCGGCAGTAGGTTTGACAGGCGCCGCAGGCGGTGCACGCCTCCCGGCGGATGACGGCCTCGTATCCGCTGCGGAATTCATGGCGTTCGTTGACTCGCGGCGACAGGACCAGGTGGAGGTCGGCCGCATCCACGTCGCAGTCGGCGATCACCGCTTGCTCGGCCAGCACGGCGAACGATGCCGTCAGGCTGGTCTTGCCCGTGCCTCCCTTTCCGCTGATGATGACCAGTTCCTTCATGAATGACCATCGTCTTTCGGCGGCTTCCGTTTCCCGTGGATCAGGTAAATCACCGCCTCGGTAGGGTTGTCGCTGGCGAAGATAACGCCGTCCCTGACGCCCAGACGGTATTCCCCCTGAACGTCGTACCGCCGCGCCACGACCGCTTCGATTTCGTGCACGTTCGTGTGGCGGATGGTGCTCACGTATGAATCGGGATCGCGGAGCTTATCCCGGATAAACGCCGAGGCGGTATTGAGCAGCAGAACGAGGAGCGTGCCGTGCGGTCGCAGCACCCGTGCCGCTTCCTCCAGGGCTTGCTCGTATCGTTCCATGAACTGCAGGGAGGCGATAAACAAAACAGCGTCGAAAGCGGCCGTCGCCAAAGGTAGATGTTCGGCCGGTGCGGCCACCATCCTGATATTCGTCGGAGCCTGGTCCAGCGCCTCCCGGCAACGATCCAGTCCGGTCACCCGGAATCCCTGATCGCCCAGCATCCCTTCAATGATGGCTGGACCGCAACCGACGCTCAAAATCTCTTCCCCGGCCTGCAGATACGGCAGGAGTAAATCCCGTTCGGCCCGAAAAATCTCTTGCCAGAAATCCGCTTGGCAGGCCTGCAGATACCGTTCCGTCTCCCCGGAGGCGCTCCGGGACGCCGCCGGGGTGGCCCGGTAGAAATTCCGCCCCCCGGTCATGACCGTCTCCACCCGGTTGCCGGCAATCAGCGCCTCAAGCTGCTTTAAGGCTTCGGTCACGTGCAGACCAAGACCGGAGGCGACGTCGGCTGCGGTGCATGGGCGCCTTTCCAGCAAGGCCACGATGTCCGCATCCGGAGTACGGCCGGGGAACGCGGCCGGCGTATCGTCCCGCGCCGTTTCGCTGATGATATCTACTGGCCCCGGGAACAGCTTTCCGAGGGCCGACAGGCGGTCGGCCGGTACGGGGCGCGCGAATTCCTCGGCGGGGGGACGGGAGACGGTATTCAACTGCACCCGCGCCGGGTTAATTCGTCGGATGATGGCGGCCATGGCCGCGATCTCCTCAGGCGTCCCGGTGAGTCCTTCCAGCAGGAAAACCTCCAGCCAGATCTTCCCTGGGAAACGTGCCGTGAACGCAGCCAGACCATCGACCATCTTCTCGAACGAGAGATCGATATGCGGCCGGTTGACCTGTCGGAACATCGACGCGGTCCCGGCGTCCAATGAGGGGAGAATAAGATCGGCCGTCATCAACTCATCCTGCACATCCTTCATCCCCAGAAGGGATCCATTGGTCAATACCGCGACCGGAATATCCGTCATGCCTTTAATCCCGGAGATCAGGTTGCCGATACCGCTGTTTAAAGTCGGTTCGCCCGATCCGGCCAGGCTGATATAATCCGGTTTCGGGCCTGTCTCCAAATGGCGGCGCAGTTGGACGAGGACCTCGGCGATCGGGACATATTCCCGTCTGCGAATCGTCTTGTTGGTGGTGCGGCCCAATTGACAGTAGAGGCAGTCGTAGGTACAGGTCTTGAACGGCACCAGGTCGATTCCCAAAGAGCGGCCCAGCCGCCGCGAGGGAACCGGGCCATAGACGTATCCGGGGCCGGAAAGGGTCATGGTTGGCCTCCACGGGACGGTTTTTCGGCCGGCGTCTCGCGACCGGCATTCTTCAATAATTCGATCTTTTCCATCAGACGTAGAAAGAGCCCGCGATATTCCGGCAGGGCATCCACGATCAGATGACCCCGCGAATACGCTTCCGCGATCCGCCGGTCATCGGGAATCTCCAGGAGCATGGGGATTTTTTCCGTTTGGCAAAACCGATGCACCCGGTCGTCGCCGACGCCCATCCGGTTGATAACGACACCGAAGGGGATATGAAGCTCTCGGACCATATCCACGGCCAGCCGAAGATCGTGCAGGCCGAACGGGGTCGGTTCGGTGACCAGAACGACGACGTCGGTTCCGCGGAGGGTGGTGATGACCGGGCAGGATGTCCCCGGAGGGGCATCCAGGATGGCCGGCAGGTCAGGTCGCAACCGGTTTTTCACCGCCCGGATCAGGGGTGGGGCCATAGCCTTGCCGACATCGAGACGGCCCTGAAGCAAGGTAATCGTCCCCGCGAGTACGGTTTCGACCACGCCGATACGGTTGGGGGTTTCGCTGATGGCCATGGGCGGGCACACGAGCAGGCAACCGCCGCAGCCATGACACAGGTCCGGAAAAATGAGCGGTTTACCGCCGATGATCGCGATGGCATGATAGGCGCAGAAGCGGCTGCATTCGCCGCACCCATCGCAGCGGGTCATAGCCACTTTCGGAATCGGGATACTGACGACATCGGTCGCGGACACGGTTCCTGAAAGAAAGAGATGGCAATTCGGCTCTTCGACATCGCAGTCCAGAAGCTGGACGTCGCGGTCAAGGACCCGGGCCAGGTTCACGGAGACCGTCGTTTTGCCCGTTCCGCCCTTGCCCGAGGCGACGGCGACGATCATACGGCCCCCTCCCGTGCTCCGGCACGGGCGAATTGA
>JAAZOE010000514.1 GCA_012797915.1 Candidatus Zixiibacteriota bacterium
CGATCAGCACCCGGTCGCCGCGATATTCGCAGAACAACTCCCCGCCCCGTTTCGAGACCTGACGGGCATGCAGGGTATTCTTGCCAAGCCGTTTGGCCCAAAACGGAATGAGAAGCGTGTGCGCCGACCCGGTCACCGGATCCTCGTTGATTCCGGCGCGAGGCGCAAAGAAGCGGGAGACGAAGTCGCAGTTCTTCGCCGGCGCGGTCACGATGATCCCCAGGCAGTCGAGTTCCGCCAGACGGACGAAATCGGGCCGCAGGGCAAGGATATCATCTTCCGAATCGAACCGGGCGAGATAATCCCGTCTGAGGAACGTCTCCTTCGGGGCTCGTCCCAGTCCGGCGGTCAGAGCTTGAGGGGCTTCCATCGGGTCGACATCATAGGCCGGAAAATCGAGCCGGATAATCTCTCCGGCGCGGGTAGCGGTCAACGGTCCGCTTTGGCAGACGAAATCGATCCGGTCGCGGGCGAAATCGAGATGGTTGAAAATCACATGGGCGGCCGCTAGCGTGGGGTGTCCGGCCAGATTGATTTCGATCGCCGGCGTGAACCAACGGATTCGAAACGACTCACCGTCGTTGACGAAAAAGGCGGTTTCGGAGAGATTGTTCTCCTGGGCGATTTTCTGCATCAGATCATCCGGCAGCCATTCGGTCAGCGGGCAAACCGCCGCCGGGTTGCCGCCGAACAGCCTGTCGGTGAAGGCATCGACCTGGTACATGAGCAGTTTCATACGACCCCTCCGTCTTCATGGCCGACGTATGGCTCGAACCACCCGAAACCGGCCTCCTTCATCACTTGCAGAAAGCCATCGTTCATAAGGGGCATAAAATCGGCGCGGTAGTGCAAACCGAAATAATGCTGGGCCATGTTGATATAGCCGTCTTTCTGGATACGCTGAAGACATCGCCGGGCCAACGGTTCGCCCCCCACCTGACGGCAGACATGTTTGATCGTCTCCAACCGTTCGGTGGTGACTTCACGATTGCCGCTTGGATATTTCTCGGCGAACATCGCCAGGAGTTGTTTGTCATCGGGGACGCGGTATTTTTCGTTATGAACGACCGCATCGAGGCCGAGCTTCCGCTTCGGTTTGGGACGTTCCTTGGAATACCCCAGACTCACCAGCACCACCGGAAAAACCAGGTCGGGAAGCGCCGGCAGTTGCCGGACTTCGCGAAAGCATTCCAGCACCGTGCCGACGTAGACCGATCCCAGACCCATGGCATCGGCGGCGGTACAGATATTCTGGGCGGCGATGATCGTATCCTGAAACGATATCCAGAAATGCCGGAAAGAACAGTCGGTCGAAAATGGGGCATCCTGGAGTTCCGCCCATCGCCGCAGACGATGCCAGTCGAGGCAAAAGATCAGGTCCACCGGGGCGGCGGCGATGAACAGCTGGTTCTCATTCAATTCATCCAGCCGTCGTTTGGTGGCGGCATCCTCTACCCGGATGATGGAATACGGCTGCAGGTTTCCTCCGGTCGGGGCATAAATTCCGGCTTCGAGGATGACGTCCATCACTGCGGGTGGAATCTTCCGGTCGGCAAAACTGCGGCAGCTGGAGCGCTCCAACAGCAGTCGTATCGTCTCATTGGGATGGCGGCGTGGGGAATCGTCGTCATCGCCGGGATGGGATAAATCCGGCGTTTTATCGGTCACTGGGCACCTCACAG
>JAAZOE010000515.1 GCA_012797915.1 Candidatus Zixiibacteriota bacterium
AAAAACCCGCCTTGCGGCGGGCTTTTCATCAGAGATGTCTTCCATCAATCAGCCGCGTACTCGCGGCGTCACGACTATTTCGCGGCGGGGGCGGGACCGGCGCGGAAAATGTAATTCACCAAATACACCGCATCACCCACGTCGATCTTCAAGTCGGAATTGGCGTCCCCCGCCTCAACCGTCGCCGGCGCCGGACCGCTCCGGTAGACATAGCTGATAATATACACCGCATCGCCGACACTGTACTTGCCGTCGCCGTTGGCGTCGCCGCGCATCGCGCCCCCGATAACCACGGCTCCGCCGTGAACGACCGGAACGTACGTCAAGGCCGTGCCGAACAACTTCAGGCTATTGCCGCTGACCGTCGCCGTATCCAAGAGCGTCGTCATGCCGGCTTGAGCGTACGGGTCGGTGGAGAGATAGAATTTCAAGACCGGGCCGCTGCCGGGCGGCAGGGGCGTCCCGGCGTTGGTCAGCCGGATGACGACCTGGTCATTACCGGCCGACTGGGCAATCATCGCCTTGGTGAATCCTTCCGTCCGCGTTCCCGCCACCGAGAAGGAGTCCAGTGTGAGCAGCATCCCCTCCGAGAAATCGAGGGGGATATCCAGTATGTTCAGCGTCTGGGAATTGGCGAGGTTAACGACGACGACCGCCTCCTGTCCGGCGTCGACCGTGTCATGGGGATAGGTCAGCGTGTCGCCGAGGGCTATGACATAATTGACGGCCGTGTCCAGGATGGTCCAGCCGTTGGAGGAGGCCCGATAGGTGACGGTATAGGCGCCGGGGGTTTCATAGACATGGGTCGGATTTTGCACGAAAGCCGAATCGCCGTCGCCGAACGACCAAACCCAGTCGGCGGTCGGGACATAGGCGCTGTCGGTAAAGGTCACGGTCAGGGGGGCCTGTCCGATTCGGTTGACGGCCGTGAGATTGGCGCCCCACTTGAGGGCGGCGGCCAGATTGAGGATCCCCCAGCCATACGTATTGTCGGGGGAGGCCGCCAGGCTGCCGGTCATCATGAAGGCCTGCCGGACCTGTTGCGGGGTCAGGGTCGGGCGGGCCGACAACAGGACGGCGGCGCAGCCCCCGACCAGCGGCGTGGACAGGGATGTGCCGTTGACGTACGAGTAATTGGTGGTGCCGCCGGAGGAGGCGCAGTAGGTGGAGACGCCCTGGGCGCAGACTTCCGGTTTCATCCGGCCGTCATAGGTCGGGCCGCAGGAGGAAAAGCTGGCGATGGCGCCGGTGGAACTGACGGCGCCGCAGGAGAGAATCTCGAAGGCATCGGCCGGGGCTGACAGAGTGCCGGCGCCGGGCCCGGAATTGCCCATGGAGTTGCAGACCACGATGCCATAGGCGGTGGCCAGATTAGCGGCGATGGTGGTGATGGCCGTCTGGCCGTCGAAATCGGCATAGGTGTACCAGTCGCTGTAGCCGAGGGAGGAAGAGATGACATCGGCCCCGATAGAGTCGGCCCATTCTACCGCCTCGGCCCAGTTGTCTTCTTCCACTGCCGTTTCGGAGCGGACGTCCTCGGTTTTGGCCAGAATGAAGGAGGCGCCATAGGCCGGGCCGTATAACGTCCCCTCCTTGGCGCCGCCGAGGGTGGACCAGGTGTAGGTGCCGTGGTTCCATTGTGAAGAATAGTCTTCGGCCTCGTTGGCCGTTTCAAAGTCGTCGAAAATGAAGTCGTACTCGGCCAGGACCCGGCCGGTGCTGAAGGCGGCGGCGAATGATTCATGGTCCTTGCGGAATCCGGTGTCGAACATGGCCACGAGCACGCCGGCTCCGGTATACCCCCTTTCATGGGCCTCAGGAACGTGAATCTGGTTTAATTGGGTGGCGGAAGCGCCGTAATTCAGCAGGTTTTTTTCTCCCGACAACAGGCTCGGTTCATATGGGGCGGGGAGTTCCGCCTCCGGTTCGGGCGGCCGAACATAGACCGCCACCGGGCGTATCCGGGCAACGAAGGGCAGGGCGTTGACGGCATCGATGCGGCCCAGGGGAAGGACGAAACTGGCGGCGTTGAGCCAGCGGGAAATCCGCCGCACCTGTCCGCCCAGCGCTTCCACCTCCTTAATATAGCCATCGTGCACCGGCAGGTCGCCGAACGTAATCCGGTCCAGGCCCATCTTGGCCCGGCGGGCCAGGGCCTTATCGGTCAGGATAACCGAGGCGGCCAACTTTTCGAAGGCGGTTTTATCGGCGATATTCTTGTCGGTGAAGAAAACCCAGACCTTGACGCGGCCATCGACGGCGCGGGGTTGCAGGTAGGTTTTCACCAGTTCGATCCGGTTGTCGGTTTCCTTGGGGAAGAAACCGGCGGCCGATCGGAGGGCTTCATCGGCGGCGGGCAGGGAACTGCTTATGATGATGAGGGTGCAGACAAAAAGCGGGAGCAGACGGCGCGTTGTCATGGCGTGTTTGTCCTTCTTCATAAATCCATGGTTCAGACGACCAAAAGGTCTCCAATGTCCAAGGTACTTTGATTCGCGGTTTTGTCAACCGCTTAATCATCGGCCAACTATCGAAAACCATCGACATATAGGGAGCGGTTCCCATACCAATCGTCTTTTTTTATCGGCAGCCGAACGGGATTTCCGGCGGTCCCCGCGCCGGATTTTTCGTTGCCGGGCAAGAGGATGGCGGCGGCAGAGGCCGGGCGGCCGGGGGGGACGGTCATGACGGCATCACGCTTGCTTTTCCCGTAAGCGTGTCCGTCCTCCGGCCGCGGTGCCGGAGCAAACCTGAAGCAGGTGTATGATATGAAGTCGGTGAGGAATAGACGCGGCATCACCCTGGTCGAATTGATGACCATGGTGGTTATCATCGGTGTCGTGACGACGCTGGCCATCCCGCAGTTCAATTCCACGATGAACCGTTTGAAATTCCGGACCAGCGCCCGGAATATCCTGTCCAAGCTGCGGCTGGCGCGGTCCACGGCCATCGCCAACAAGCAGCCGTTCGGCGTGGCCTTCGACAGCGATCAGCGGACCCTGACGGTTTTCCAGGATATCACGAATCCGACCTCGTTTCAGTTTGAAACGGGGGATTCGGTCCTGTCGATCGATACCCTGCCGAACGATTTTGCCTATCTGTATCCGGTGTTTGGCGGCAACGCGGTGGTGTACCGGCCCAATGGTTCGGCCTCGGCGTCGGGGACGGTCCAATTCGTGGCCTATTGTGACGGGGACTACGTAAACTACGGAACGATAGATGTTTTGGCCTCCACGGGGAGGACCAAGCTGGGTGAATTGTATTTTTATTAAGCCCTCATAAGCAAGCTTTGCTCCCTCCTTCTCATCCTCCGAAGGGCCCCGCCGCCGGCGGGGCCCTTTAATGTATTGTCTCCGAGGCATATGCAATTTCGGTAAAGAGATTGTGGGCGGTTGCCGACACATATAAACATGACGCAAGGCGTCGGTTCGGCCAGCCTTCGTCGGGAGCAAAGAAAGATAAATTATCCGGCGGAGATGACGATATACAAAGAGGATAAACACCGACCTATGACAGAGAGAAGAGACGTCGTATGATTTTCTCACGAGGCAGTAAAAGTACCGTCGGACTTGACATCGGCGCCAATTCGGTCAAGATGGTCAAGTTGAACCATACCAAGGGCGGATACGCCGTGGGCGCCCTGGCCATGAGGGAATTGCCCCCTGAGGCGATAGTATGCGATGAGATTCGGGATCGGGAGGCGGTCATTTTCAACATTCAGTCGGTGGCCGACGAATGCGATCTGAACGCCAAAGACGTGGTCGTCTCCATCTCCGGGCATGCCTTGATCACCGACAAGCTGGTCATCGACAAGAAGACCGGGGCGGAGGCGGAACAGGCCATCCTGTTCGAAGCCGAACAGCGGTCGCCATTCGATGTCGAGGACGTGGCTCTCGATCATCACGTGATCCGGGTCAACGAAGAGTCCAATAAGATGGACGTTTTGCTGGTGGCGGCC
>JAAZOE010000516.1 GCA_012797915.1 Candidatus Zixiibacteriota bacterium
TGGGCTGAAATTCCGCGTCAATGGACGGAGTATATGACAATCGGGGGCTTGGGGCAACCCGGCCGGGTCTCATTCCCGATCAAACTTTCGGCGCGATTTCCGGCCTCCCGCGGAAGGAAATCGGCGAATTTTGTTGAATGGCCGCAGGAAAACAATATATTACGGCTATGGGAATTCGGACGGAAATCGACGACCGTCTGCGAGTCGTGCAGGACCTCTGGCATTTCATTCGGTATCGGAAACGGTACTGGCTGGCTCCGATCGTGGTCTTCCTGCTGCTGTTATCGCTCTTCATCGTCCTGGTCGAGGGCTCGGCGCTGGCGCCGTTCATCTATACCGTTTTCTAGTCGTCGGACGGGCAGGCAGGGAAACGCTTGCCGGGGAACCGTCGTAACGTGCGCCGTCGGCATGTGGGCAAAAACAACCAAACACATCGTCTGGCCGATTCTGTCGATCATCGTCTTCCTGATTATCCTGGAAAGCGGTCTGCGCCTGACCGGCGTCGATCCCCATCCCCGCGGGTATGATTTCACCGTCAATCGCGCCTGGGATTTCCCGGAGGTTTTCCTCAAAGATAAAGAACTCTTCTGGCGCCTGCGTCCCGGCCAAACCATCACTTCGGAATTTTTCGAGGGAAAAACCTATCGGATCAACCGCCAGGGCTTCCGCGGGATCGACTTCTCCGCCGGCGACGGCGAATTCCGAATCGCTGTTTTGGGCAACTCCTGCGCCTTCGGCTGGGGGGTGACCGAGGAGGGCTCCTTCGCCAACCGCCTGCGCAGTCTGATGGTCCGGGAAAGAATCCCGCGAACGGCCGTGTATAATTTCTCCGTACCGGGATATTCCACCTTTCAAGGGGTCCGCAACTTCCAGCGATTCGTCCGGCCGTATAAACCCAACGTCCTGCTGGTCACCTTTGCCTGGAACGACCAGTGGCTGGCGGCGAACAATCGGCCCGACAAGGAAATCATCATGCCTCCCCGAACGCTCATCAACCTGCAAAACCTCCTGTCCACTTTTCGCTTTTACCGCGTCTTCAAGCAGGGCATCTTTTCCATTCTTCCCTCTCCCCAACGGACCTGGAAGGACAACGTCCTCTCCCGCGTCAGCCTGGAAGACTTCAAACGAAACCTGGGAGAGATTATCGCCGCCGCCGATGAGGACAACACCCGGGTGGTCTTGCTGACGTCGCCCATCCCCTCGATGGAATCGTATTACGGCCTCAGCAAACAATCTCCCCTGCATGTTCTCCATCAGGACTACAATGACGCCATCCGCCTGACCGCCGCCACCTTTTCCATCGGGTTGGTCGACCTGGCGGCCATCTTCGACCGGCGGTCCGACCTGTTCGACGATGTCAAACGGGATCCGTTCCATTACAACGCCCGCGGCCATGCCTTGGCCGCCGAGGAAATTTTCCGGTTTTTGCAGAGCCAAGGCTACCTGCCCGCTCCCCTGAAATCCTCGGGAGATGGCGGAAAATAGGCGAATTCGACCGCGTCGGGGACGGATTTGACCCGTTTCTTTCGCTCTACCCTTGACAGGCAACCCCAAATTGGTTACTACAAGACCCGGAAAATACCGCAGGAAAGTCAAACGAATTCGCTCCTCCTGAGGTAATTCATTTGGCCCGTCGGGCCGATACTAGGAAAAAACAGTGCGGGGTAAGAACTGCTTGGGATGGCACAACGTATGAAATATCTGATCACCGGCAGCGCCGGCTTTATCGGCTCCAATATCGCTCTCGAACTGATCAAACGAGGGGAACAGGTTCGCATCCTGGACAACTTCTCCACCGGACGACGGGAAAACCTGGAACCGCTCCGGGGACAGGTTGACCTCATCGAGGGTGACATCCGCGATTTCTGGACCGTGGCCGAGACCATGGCCGGGATCGATTATGTCCTGCATCAGGCGGCTCTGCCGTCCGTGGTCCGTTCGGTCAAAAACCCGCTGACCTCCAACGCGGTCAATATCGACGGCACGCTGAACGTCCTCGAGGCCGCCCGCCAGGCCGGCGTCAAACGGGTCGTCTGCGCCAGCTCCTCCTCGGTCTATGGCGAATCGCCGACTTTGCCCAAGGTCGAGACGATGAAACTCGATCCCCTTTCTCCCTATGCCGTCACCAAACTGACCTGCGAGGGATATTGCCGCGTGTATCATCGCCTGTACGGCCTGGAAACCGTCGCCCTCCGATATTTCAACATCTTCGGCCCCCATCAGGACCCCAACAGCCAGTACTCGGCGGTCATCCCGCGATTCGTCAAGGCGATCCTCATGGGCCGGCAGCCGGTCATCTATGGCGATGGCGAACAGTCGCGCGACTTCACCTTCATCGGCAACGCCGTCTCGGCCAACCTGAAAGCCTGCACCGCGCCGAACGCCCCCGGCAAGGTGTTCAACATCGCCTGCGGCGATCGCTTCACGCTCAACCAGACGCTGGAATTCATCCAGCAGATTTTGGGTCGAACCACCACCGCCCGCTATGTCGATCCGCGCCCCGGCGATATCCGCCACTCCCTGGCCGACATCTCCGCGGCCAAGGCCGATCTCGGCTACACCGTCGATTTCGATTTCAAATCCGGTCTCAAGGAAACCGTGACCTGGTTCGCGCAGATCTTCGCCGACACGACTCCGGTCGGAGGCATCCACACCTGACCATCAAACGATGAGTGAATAAGCACTAACCCTCGATTCTGGTTCCAGAGTCGAGGGTCTTTTTTGCCTGCCCAAGCCGGTTTTTGGGTTGTTAATGACACGCCGGCTAATCTTCTATTTTATTGATAATCAATGAATTGCGTGGAATTAAAAGAAAAGGCTTGACTGGGACAGGCAATTGCGATAAAATCAATCTCTGATTTGGCGGTTTCGAAGGAAGCAATCGTCACTTGGATTGTATAACGTATACAGTGCATGGCCAACAGTGCGCAACAATACATGTGGAGGAAACAGTAGGATGAAAAAAGGTTTGACGCTGGTTCTGGCGCTGATCGTGACGCTGACGTTCGTTTCGATCGCGTTCGCGCAGGACGCCACGGCGCCGAAGGCCGAGAAGAAGCACGAGTATGTCGGCGCGGCCAAGTGCAAAATGTGCCACATCAAGGAATACAAATCCTGGGAAGCCTCCAAGAAGGCCAAAACCTTCAGCGTTCTGAATGCGGAACAGCAGAAGGATCCCAAGTGCAACGTTTGCCATATCACCGGCAAGCTGGCCGATGGCACCGTCCTCGAGGGCGTGCAGTGCGAAGCCTGTCATGGTCCGGGGGCCGATTACAAGGCCAAGGAAGTGATGAAGGACAAAAAGGCCGCTCTGGCCGCCGGGATGATCGAGCCGACCGAGGCGGTCTGCGTGACCTGCCACAAGAAGGAAGGCAACCCGAACTATAAGCCGTTCAATTACGCCGAAGCGATCAAGAGCCCCGGCGCCGGGCACGAGCATTTCGCCAAACCGGCCGAGGAAAAGAAGTAAGTAATCGCTTTCTACAGGCAGTATGATTTTGAAGGGCGACGACCCCGCGCGGGTCGTCGCCTTTTTCGTTGTGCGCCGAGGCCGATCGACTGCGAGAACATTCGACCTGCGCCTCGGGAAGGATTAAAATTCGAAACGGAAACCGGACCGAATGACGAACAACGACCCGGTTTCATTGCCGTACACGTACCCGGCATGATCCGTTAAATCGGCATAGTCGCCGTCGACGGTCACCGTCACCAGCGGCGACAGGCGCCAAGATACCCCCAATGACAATCGCAGCATTTGGTAATCGAGATCGGAATACAGATGCATCTCGGGGAAGGTGAAATCCTGATGACTCAGGTCCACGGCCAGGATGGCGCTGACATCGGGCATGACCACCTCGTCCAGCGTGGCCGTGGATCTGGTCAGGCTGATTGTGCCCCGGGCGCTGACACGGGAGGTCAGGTTCGCGAACGTCGACAGATACAGGTAATGGACGTTGGAACGGTAGTCGGTCATGGCGTAGGCCGAACCGTAATGCTTGGCCCGGATAACGAACGGATCGACA
>JAAZOE010000517.1 GCA_012797915.1 Candidatus Zixiibacteriota bacterium
AATCTGAACGCCTCCATGAAATCCGATCAGGGGACGGTCACTCTGGCGGTCGATTCCCTGCGGTTCAATTCGGACGACGGTCGTCTGCGGGTCAATCGGGCCTCCGGTCTGGCCACATACAGCGACCATAATCTGGTGCTGCAAAATATCGCCCTGGTCGCCGATTCCTCCCGGGCGGCGTTCTCCTTCCTGATGCAAACGCAGGATACCCTGCATGCCGAGGCGGTTATCGACAGCGCCCACGTGCACCTGCCCGATATCGTGTCGTTTTTGGGGTCGTCCCTGACCGGCGACCTCGACCTGACCGGGTCGATCTGGCGCCGACAGGGAATCTTCGGCGGGGACCTTCTGACCCGCGGCACATTCATGGGCCGACGATTCGATTCCCTCAACGCTTCGTTTCGTTACGACCGAGGAACGATCTACATCGATTCCCTGTTCGGGACGATCCTTGAGGGCTGCCGGATCGAAGGGTATGGCGATATGGATATGGCGGCCCGCCCGGAAGGGTATCATCTGGTCGCCCGGGTCGATTCCTTCAACCTCAACAACCTGGTCTTCAATTCCTTTAACTCCGATTTGTCCGGTCAGCTGACCATGTCCGGCCGGGGATTGAATTCGTCGATCATGGCCCTCGATTTTGATCTCGACCTGACGGAATCGTATTTCGATATTTATCATGCTCACCGCGCCGCCGGTCAGATGACCGTGACCACCAGCGGCCTGCATGTTTTTCCCGGCTTCGAAGCCTTCTACCATGATAACCGGTTCGTTTTCGAAGGCAGTCTGGAATATACGGGCGAGCTGGATATCACCGGACAGGCGGACCTGCCGTACCTGGCCGATTTTGTCCATCAAACGTTCATCGATCTGCCCGGTGGCCGCGGTACGGCCGAGTTCGGCCTGACCGGTCCGACCGTCGACCCGGCCCTCAGCGGGCAGTTCCGCTCCGATTCGGTCTGGCTGAACGGTTTCTTCTCGAACGATTTCACCGCGGGATTCGATATTACCAGCTTCATCTATTCCCGGCGGGGGACGGTCCAGGTGGCCGCCAAAAGCGGCGCCGCCTGGTCCTTTCCGTACGACAGCCTTTGGGCGGGAATGCGAATCGACAGCAACCTGCTGTACATCGACTCGGCATATCTGGCCAATGAGTTTTCCCGCGATTGGGGACGGGGCGTGCTGGATTATCTGGCCTATCCCCAGACGTTGATGCTTGATTCGATCAATCTGGAATTGGACCCCGGCCGCCAGTTTGTCTCCGACGGACAGCAGCGGATGCGGATCGATTCCGGCGGATTCATCTTCGACCGGGTGCAGATCCGCACCGCCGACGGCCGAATCGGAGTCGTTGGCCGGGCCGATTATGATGAATCGCTGGCCCTGACCTGGGAGGTGGACAATATTGCCATTGCCCCCTGGGTGGCGATGATCGATGACAGCCTGGATATCTCCGGTCTGCTTTCCTCGACCGGCCGTATCGAAGGCCACATCGGCAATCCCGTCTTTTCCATGCAGACCGGCGTCGATTCGTTGAGGTTCCAGTCGCTCCTCCTGGGGGACCTGGACGGGTATGTCACTTATCGCGACAGCACCCTGCAGATCGACTCCTGCATCCTGCTTTCGCCGGGGGGGCGCCACGTGGCCTCGGGAGCATTCCCGATCAATCTGGCCTTTCATTCCGGCCATGAATTTTTCGACCGGCGGCCGCAATCGATCCGCTTCCACGGCCGCGACAGCCGCCTGGACCTGGTCGCCTTCTTCCTGCCGACGGTGGAATACATCACCGGTGATTTCGTGGCCGATCTGGAGCTGACCGCCGTCGATGAGTTGGTGACGGTGACCAAAGCCGAGGCGGTCGTGCCCTATAGGAACGGCAGAGAACAAGGCCGGGTGACCGCCAATGGCACCGTTCGGGTCAATGACATCAACCATTTCACCTATGATCTGGCCCTCAACTGTCTCGGTCTGCCGGTCAACTATGAAATGGGGGATTTCACCGGCATGGCCGATGCCAGCATCCGGGTGACCGGCGTAACTCCCCCGCGAGTGACCGGCACCATCCAGATGCCCCAGGCCTATTATCGCGAGAATTTTGCGGCCGAGGAAACGGGCTTCAGCCTCCTGACCGCGCTGGAGGGGGACAAGACTTGGGACCTGGATCTCATGTGGGAATGCCCGGGCGGCTTCTGGGTCAAGAACAGCGATATCGACGCCGAATTTTCCGGAAGCGTCAACATCCTCCGCACCACCGGGATCTATAATTTCCTGGGGACGCTGGAGGTCATCCGCGGGAAATATTTCCTGTTCGACAAGGTTTTCCAGATCACCCCCGGCGGGCAAATCACTTTCGACAATATCGAGAAGCCGGACCCGAAACTGGCGCTGGACGTGACGACCCGTATCCGGTCGCAGAACCAGTACAGCAGCGATTTCGAATCCGAGGGGACCTATACCTATGAACTGGCCCTGCAGGTCACCGGAACGCTCAACAATCCCATCATCACC
>JAAZOE010000518.1 GCA_012797915.1 Candidatus Zixiibacteriota bacterium
CTGGCGGTGTCGTCGGGAGCGGTCGGGGTGCTTCTGAACCTGTCGCGGCGCAGAGTGAGGATGACGGCATGAAGGTGCTGTTTGCCGGAGGAGGCACGGGCGGGCATCTGTTTCCGGCGCTGGCCATCGCCGGCGAGCTGGAACGGCTCGACCGCGATTGCCGCATCGAATTCGTCGGCACCCGGCACGGCCTCGAGGCGGCCATGACCGACACGATCAAATATCCACTGGCACTTCTGGCCATGCGCGGCCTGCCGCGCACCGTCTCGCCGGGGCTGATCGCTTTCCCGTTCCGGCTGGCCTGGTCGGTGTGGCAGTCGTTGCGGCTGTGCGAGCGGTTCCGCCCGGACGTGGTCGTCGGCACCGGCGGGTATGTCTGCGCCCCGGTCATCATTGCTGCCGCCATGAAAAAGATTCCCCGCGCCCTGCAGGAGCAGAACAGCTTCCCCGGCCTGGTCACCCGCAGACTGGCGCCGCGTGCGACAGTCGTCTTTCTGGCTTACCGCACGGCGGCCCGGCATCTGCCGGAGGGAACCAACATTCGCTTCGTCGGCAATCCGATTCGCCGCGAACTGACCGGCGGGAACCGGGCGGAGGCGTTAAAAAAATTCGGTTTATCCCCCGAGCGCCGGACGATTCTGATCCTGGGCGGTTCGCAGGGGGCCCGGCGCATCAATCAGGCGATCCTGGACGGCCTGGGATGCCTGGACGACTCGATACAATTGTTGTGGCAATGCGGGAAAAGGGATTACACGGACGTGGCCGCAAGGTTGAACAAAAAGGACTTTGCCATATCCCTTTTCCCGTTTTCAAATTCGATGGCGGACGTGTACGCGGCCGCCGATCTGGCGGTGGCCCGCGCCGGCGCGCTGACCATCGCCGAACTGACCGCCTTCGGCGTGCCGATGATCCTGGTGCCGTTCCCCTATGCGGCCGCGGACCATCAGACGCACAACGCGGCCGCGGTGGTGGAAAACGGCGCGGCGGAGATGGTCGCCGATGCCGACCTGGACCGGGTCAACCTGCTGGAAAAGGCGGTCGCCCTGGTTCGCTCCGACCGCCTGCCGGCCATGCGCGCCGCCGCCCGGGGGATGGGACGTCCCGAGGCGGCGGCCGAGATCGCCCGTGATATCATGCACCTGGCCCGACCCGAAGGAGAGACGAGTGACCACCACAACCACCGTTCCCGTTAAAGATTTTGCGCGTGCGCATATGATCTTTTCGAAATACAAAAACCTGCACTTCGTCGGCATCGGCGGCGCCGGCATGTCGGGCATGGCCAAGATTCTGCACAACCTCGGCTACCGGGTCACCGGCTCCGACAATGCTCCGACCGAAGTGACCGAACAACTGGAATCGATCGGCATTACCGTCTACAGCAGCCACGTCGGCGGCCAGGTGGAAGGCGCCGATCTGGTGGTGATCTCCTCGGCGGTGGGCGAATCGAATCCCGAGGTCATGGCGGCGACGGCCAAAGGGATTCCGATCATCAAGCGGGCGGAAATGCTAGGCGAGTTGATGCGGCTCAAGTTCTCCATCGGCATCGCCGGGTGTCACGGCAAGACCACCACCACGGCCATGCTGGGCAAGATCGCCACCGTTGCCGGGCTGGACCCGACCCTGTTGATCGGCGGCCGGGCCATCGAGTTGGAATCGGGGGGGCAGCTGGGTAAAGGCGACATCATGATCGCCGAAGCCGACGAATTCGACCGGTCGTTTCTGAAAATGTTTCCCTCCATCGCCGTGATTACCAATATCGAGGAGGATCATCTTGATTGTTACCGCGATCTGGACGACCTGTTGAACGCGTTCGCCGAATATATCAGCCGGGTGCCGTTTTATGGCTCCGTGGTGATCCCCGAAGAGGACGCCAACGTCGCCCGCATCCGCCATCATATCAAACGGCCGGTCGTGACCTTCGGCTTCGGCCCGACCGCCGATGTCCGGGCCGACAACATCGCATACGGCGACCTGAGTTCCCGGTTCACGTTACTCGTCCGCGGGCAGGCGGTCGGCAATATCCGGCTGCAAATTCCCGGCCGATATAACATCGCCAATGCCCTGGCCGCTTCCACGGCGGCGCTGGAAATCGAAATCCCCGTGGCCGCGATCGAGGAAGGTCTGCGGCAGTTCCGCGGCGTCGGACGGCGCTTCCAGATCATGGGCGAGATCAACCGGATCACGGTAGTCGATGATTACGCCCATCATCCCAGCGAGGTGGCGGCAACGCTGTCGGGCTTGAAAGAGTCCCGGCTGGGGCGGCACGGAAGGACCATCGCGGTCTTCCAGCCGCACCTGTTCACCCGCACCCGCGATTTCTATCGGCAGTTCGCCGAGGCGTTGCATCTGGCCGATGAGGCCCTGGTGGCGGATATTTACCCGGCGCGGGAGAAGCCGCTGCCGGGGATCACGGCCGAGATGATCGCCGCCTACGCCGCCTCCATCGGCTACAAAAACGTACGGTATATCGGTCTCAAGGAAAATGCGGTCGAGACCGCGGCCGGTTTGGCCCGTCCCGGCGATGTCATCATCACCATGGGCGCGGGCGATATCTTCCGTATTAATCCCCGGCTGCTGAAGAGGTTGGAACGGTCATGATTCTGGGCGTGCGCAAAGGATACTGGCTGTTGTTGGCGCTGGCGTTGATGGTCGTCGGGGCGATTGTGTTCGCCCAAGTTTCGCCGCTGTTCGCGGTCAAGGGTCTGGCCGTGGCCGGGCCGCACGCTGAGAGCTTCACCTCCGTTCTGAGGAATCGACTTCTGCTCGAAGACAATCTGTTTCAGTTGGACAAGCAACGGATACTCGGCGAGGCCATGCGGCAGGATGATATCGGCAACATCGCTTTCCATTTCAGCTGGTCGGGCGTCATCAACGCCGAGGTCAATCGGTTCGAGCCGGTGGCCCTGATCGGCGACCGGGAGATGGCGGGCATCGACCGCCGGGGCCGGATGATCCCCTTCGATGTCGAATGGGGCCAGGTCGATCTCCCGATCCTCACCGGACTCAAGACCCGGAAGTTGTTCGAACCCCCGCGCGATTTCCGGGTGATGGAGGTGATTGCCGGTTTGGACAGCACCCGCGCGCGGATGCCCGCGTTTTACCGGCAGATCGCCGAAGTGGACTTTTCGGACCCGACCTATCTGACCGTTTACCTGACCAGCAACACCAGCCGCTTTCTGGCGGTCAGCCGGGGATTCGCCCAGCAAATGGTAAAATTGTACGCCGTCTCCGGCCGCGAGGACTGGTGCGACGGCATGGTCTATAATCTGGCTTTCGACGACGTGGTTATCAAAGAACGGATAAAGGACAAGGATGGCACAGACACGGATTCTGACGGGACTTGACATCGGCACCACCAAGATTGCCGCCATCATCGCCGAAATCGGCGAGGCCGATGAACCGCCGCGGTTGATCGGTTTGGGGATGGTGCCCTCGGAGGGATTGCGCCGGGGGGTGGTGGTCGATCTGGAGAAGACCGTGCGGGCGATCGCCAAGGCGGTGTCCGACGCCGAGCTGATGGCCGGCCTGAAGGTGGACAGCGTCATCGCCGGGCTCTCCGGCGATCACGTCCGCTCCATCAATTCCCACGGCGTCATCGCCGTGGCCCGCAGCGACCGGGAGATCACCGAGCTGGATGTCGAACGGGTGATCGAAGCCGCCCGGGCGGTGGCCATCCCGGCCGACCGGGAAATCATCCATGTCCTGCCCCAGGAATATATCATCGACGAGCAGACCGGCATCAAGGTCCCCGTCGGCATGTCCGGGGTCCGCCTGGAAACGGAAGTGCATATCGTCACCGCCGCGGCCACCGCCGTGCGGAACATCTATCGGGCCATCAACCGGTGCGAGATCGAGGTCGAAGCGCTGGTGCTGGAGGCGCTGGCCTCCAGTTATGCCCTGGTCGGCGACGAGGAACAGGAACTGGGCGTGGCCGTCATCGACATTGGCGGTTCCAAGACCGATATCGCCGTCTTTTTCGACGGCTCCATCCGCCACACCTCGACCGTTCCGCTGGGAGGCAAAAACGTCACCAACGACATCGCCATCGGTTTGCGCACCCCCATCGACCAAGCCGATGATATCAAGATGGCCTATGGGGCGGCGATGCCGTCAATGGTCAACGCCGACGAGATGATCTCGGTGCCGGGGATCGGCGGCCGGGGAGCGCGGGAAATTTCCCGCCATGTTCTGGCCTCGATCATCGGGCCCCGCATGGAAGAAATCTTCACCCTCGTGCAACGCGAGGTCAAGAAAGCCAACTATTCCGACACGCTGGCCGCCGGGGTCGTGCTGACCGGCGGCGGATCGCTCCTGCCCGGCTCGGTGGAGCTGGCCGAGCAGATTTTCGATATGCCGGTCAAGGTCGGCATCCCGCGGCGGTTCGAGGGATTGTCGGATATGATCGAATCCCCCGTCCATGCCGCCGGCGTGGGGCTTATCCAGTACGGTCTCACCCACGCCGACGAAATGGTCAAGAAGAGCCGGACGATGGGGATGTTTAAGCGCATGGAACAATGGTTCAATGAACATTTCTGATAAATGACTCAAGGAGGATGTCATGCCGTTTGAGTTCGCGGAGGAAAAAGGACTACAGGCCAACATCAAAGTCGTCGGCGTCGGCGGGGCCGGCGGCAACGCCGTCAACCGCATGATCGATGACGGGCTGTCCGGCGTGGAATTCATCGCCATCAACACCGACGGTCAGGTGCTGGAGCAGAGCAAGGCCGCCGTCAAGATCCAGATCGGCAAGATGCTGACCAAGGGTCTCGGCGCCGGGGCCAATCCCGAGGTCGGCCGCCGGGCGATCGAGGAAAACGCCGATGAGGTCGAAGTGGCTCTGGCCGGGGCGGACATGGTCTTCGTCACTGCCGGAATGGGAGGCGGCACCGGCACCGGGGCGGCGCCGGTGGTGGCCAAAATCGCCCGCGCCCAGGGCGCCCTGACCGTGGCCATCGTCACCAAGCCGTTCGATTTCGAAGGGAAAAAACGGACCGGGCGGGCCGAGGACGGTTTATCCGAATTGCGCCGCCACGTGGACACCATGATCGTGATTCCCAATCAGAAGCTGCTGGCCATCGCCGACCGCAATACGCTTCTGACCGACGCCTTCGGCATGGCCGACAACGTCCTCTACCAGGCCACCAAGGGAATCTCCGACCTGATTACCGTCGCCGGCCTGATCAACTGCGATTTCGCCGATGTCCGGACGGTCATGATGGAAATGGGGGCCGCCCTGATGGGTACCGGCGAGGCCCAGGGTGAGGATCGCGCCGCCCGCGCCGCTCAGCAGGCCATCGGCTCGCCGCTTCTGGAGAACGTCGCCATCGCCGGCGCCAAGGGCGTCCTGATCAACGTCACCGGCGGACCGGATATGACCCTGTTCGACGTCAACGACGCCACCTCGCGGGTGTATGACGCCGCCGGATCGGATGCCAACATCATCGTCGGCGCGGTCATCGACCCGGCCATGGAAGGGACCATCCGCGTGACCGTTATCGCCACCGGATTCGGGCCGGCCCAGCCGGAACTGCCGCTGGCGATTGAACCGGTGAAAGAAACCAAACGGGAACCGGTTCCGGTGGACCTGTTCGACTCGGTGCCCAAACCGGTATCGGTGGTTTCCTGCGAACGAGAGGCAGCCGAGACGCGGCAGGGACGGCCGGTGGTGATGGCCGCCATGGACGATCTGCTGACCTCGGTGGAAGTTTCCAGCACGGCCGATGAGGAACCGGAACCGGTCGAGGAGGAACCGGCCATGATTACGGCGGTGGCGGACCAGCCGGAAGAGGACGACACCGGCAGTCGTCATCCGCAGGTGGTCTTCGCCCAGTTCCGTCACGACAACGACATCCCGACGATTGTCCCGGTGCACAACGGCAGCGGCCGGATGAACCACCAGGTGATGTTCGCCGACATGGATAATCTCGAGGTGCCGACTTTTATACGAAGACAGATGGAAGAGCTGTAGTAGGTTGACGAATGCACTTCCAAGGCGTACCCCGCCGATACGAACGGCATGACAACCTCCGTCGGCGGGGTGCGCAATAAATTTTCGGGCCGTTTACAGCCCGGACGCTCTTTGACATGAATCGATCTCGCGACGGTCGCTCTTACGCGGCAAGAAGCACAATTGTCATTCTGAGCGAAGCGAAGAATCTCATTCGTGCGCCGCGACTCTGTCGTAGGTCAAACGCCCTGGCGTTTGACGCCTTCGTGCGCGGCGTACGTCCTCGTGCGCCGCGATTGCGATCGCAGGTTAAGCGTCCCGACGCTTGTCACTTGGTACGATAATAGGACCGCCGTCGATATCAGAGCGCACGCAAAGCAAACCCGTGCATCTTTGTTACAGGGTCCCGCCGGAGTGGTTTTCACCCCATTCCGGCGGGGTTTTTTTTGCGGTCATGTGTGTGGGCGGAGTGTGAATGATTGCCTGAATAGACTAAACGATTTGTAGAAGCCTATACTCGCCATAAGTAGATGGTTCAAGCAGTACGAGGGAAATTCCCGCAAAGGGATGTTCATCAGGAATGCGAATGTTCGATAGGATTTCCTCTTGAACCTCGGTAACCGAGCTGAATGGTGATTTATCACCAATGACCAGTATTATTGGTCCTGACGCTACATATCGGCAGGAACACTTCTCGTAGATTCTGTCCATTAAGCGGTTGAAATATGCGTCATAAGGATCCTTCCTCGCATCCTCGGCCAGTTTTCGGTGCAATTGCTCGTCTTCCGTAACTATTCCCCTAACAAGATCGTAGAGGTCCTTGGCGTCAGCATCGTTTTCCCACAATTCGGTGATTTCAAGAAATAAAACGTCTCCGGATCCGGGATCTTCACATTTCAAATCTGGTTCGGGTGGGTTCGGTTGTGAAGTTATCCTAAAAGATGTTGAGTGCTGAACGTTATAGAGTTTAAGAAATCGTTCGCCCCATGTACTTTCGATGAGACGTTTCACGCATAAGACTCCAAGGATAGAATGCCGTCCGCCAGCCGGCCGTAGGTGAAATGGTTGTAGAAATCGCCGGTGTTGAGGTAGATGCCGTTGCCGAACTGCCTGAACACCGGCTCATGCGTGTGGGCGATAATCACCGCGTCGTACCCCTCGCCTAACTTCTTCTCGGCGAACGTTTCGTAGTCCTTCAGGAAATGCTGCTGCCGCCCGGAGGTATGATTGCGCGACCGCGACGACACCGCCTTGGCCAGAGGAATCCCCCAATCGGGAGGCAGCAACCGGTACAGCGCGATCGCCACCCGGTTGCGCAAGGGAAAACGAACAAACGCCCGATACTTCCAGTCCGCCGGCGATAAGCCGTCACCATGAATCAGAAATAATTTCTTCCCCTGTTCGGTCGCCTCAATCCGGTCGCCGTGGATGACGATGCCGACCTCACGGGAAAGGAAATCCCCCAGCCAGAAATCATGATTGCCGGTGATATAATGAATCGGAATGCCGGCTTCGACCAGCGACGCCAACTTAAAGACAACCCGCAAATGCTGTTTGGGGATGGCGGTCTTGTATTCGAACCAGAAATCGAACAGGTCACCGAGGATATACAGCTTTTCCCCGTCCCGCCGGACCATTTCCAAGAAGGCGAACAGCTTTTTCAGCTTCACCTTTTCGGAGGCTGGGTCATCGGACCCCAGATGTGCGTCGGAAAGGAAGTAGACCGCCATTATTATTCGTCCGTACGAAACGTGAACCCGAGGACCTTGTCCGGCAATAGGATGTGGCCGAGACTCACCCGCCCGCCTACCCCGTCGCATCAGATTAAAAATATACGCCAATTGGACCGGAGTGTCAATTCAATACCTGTTGCCCCGGCTGGCAGATAAAACTTGCTTTTTCTCCGCCGCGCTCATAGCCTTTCTCATAATGGGAGATATGCCATGAAACGAGGCCTCATCATCATTGCCGTGGCGGCAATCGCCGCCGGATGCATCCAGCGGATCGACCGCCGGACGGATGGGTTCGACGAAAAGAAGGTCGCCGCCGCCTGCGAACTGCTCATTACCAGTTTCCAAAAGGAGCTGACGCAGGAACTGGTCAAGGCGATGACCGCCGGGGGGCCGGAAAACGCCATCAAAGTCTGCGCCGTCAAGGCTCCCGAAATCGCCGACCGGATTTCCCAGATGCCGGGGATTGACATCCGCCGCGTGTCGCTGCAGATGCGCAATCCCAATATCGTGCCGGACCGATACGAATTCGATATCCTTCGGCAGTTCGCCACCACTTCCCACGAGGAGCCGCGGGTCGCCTCCGTGCTGGTCCGCGACAGCGGCGACGTCAAACGGTTCCGCTACATGAAGGAAATCAAGACGGGGCAGTTATGCCTAAGCTGTCACGGCAACCCGAATGGATTCTCCTTCGCCTTGAAAAAAGCCCTGCGCGACAAGTACCCCGGCGACCGGGCCGTCGGTTACCGTATCGGCGACAGCCGGGGAGCTTTCTCGCTGACCGTTACCTATCCCGATGCCCAGGCGACCGTAATTCGCCTGCTAACCGAAAACTCCCGTTGAAAGACCATGCCGCTGCCGCCCGTCAAACCGAAAAGCCCCTCGCCGGCCAATTTCGACCTTTTCGCCGGATTGAAGGCCCCGTCGAAACCGGTGGACCTCCCCTCGGTGGATGATCTCTACCGGATGTTTTCCATCTACAACCGGCAGTATTTCGACAACCGGCTCCCGGCGGTGAAAATCTGTTATACCCGGCGGATGACCGCCGCCGGAGGGTATTATCCCGCCAAACGGGAAATTCGCATCTCCACCCGGTATCATCATCATTTCCCCGATGAGGTCTACGACACCCTCAAGCACGAGATGATTCACATCATCAACTTCAAGCACGATGCCGCCTTCAAACGGATGGCCCGACGCATCGGGGCCTCGGTGCGGGCCAACGATCACCCGGCCCTGCGCAAGCCCCCGCGGTATGTCTACATCTGCCCGCACTGTTTCACCGAGTACCCGCGCGTCAAACGGCTGCGGATGGCTTCCTGCGGGAAATGCTCCGGCAAAAAATACGACGAACGGTTCAAGCTGGTGCTGAAACGCTCCTTCAAAAAACCGGTGACGCCGTGAGCCTGCCCGGTGACGACGGCCATATCCTGCTGACCACCCGCAATATCAACGCCTACTATTTTTTCCACCTGTTCGGCAACATGGCCTTCTGGCTGCCGATCTACGCCCTCTTCTTTCTGGCCCGGCGGCTGGATTTCGAAACCATCCTGCTGCTCTATGCCGTCGATACGATTTTCCAGACCGTGCTGGAGGTTCCCTCCGGCGTCCTGGCCGACCGGATCGGCCGTCGTCCGATTCTGATGCTCGGCGCGCTGGCGCAGGCGGCCGGATACCTGCTGATTGCCTTCGGGAACGGGATTCCGTTGTATATCGTCGGCATGGCCCTGCATGGAACCGCCCTGGCCTTTGTCTCCGGGGCCGATTCGGCCTTCATCTATGACACGCTGGCTTCTGCCGGGCGCGAAAATGAGTTCAAGAAAATCGAGGGGCGCGCCTACATGTACAACCTGTTGGGTTGGGGTGCGGCCGGACTGCTGGGGGGATTCATCGCCGAACAGAGCATGGCCGCGCCGTTTATCCTGTCGGCTATTACTTCGTTGTTGGCTCTGTTCGTCATCGCCACCGGTATCGAGCCGCCGCGGCAAACGGCGCGCACCTCGATGCGGCGGCTGGCCGCCGAGGCGTTGGGTGTCCTGCGGGGCAATGGTCGCGTGCGGGCGATTATCGTCTTTTCCTCGATCTTGTTCGGCCTGCTGCTGGTCGGCCACAAATTCTCGCAGCCGTACCTGCAGATGGCCGGGATCGACCTGAAACTGTTCGGCGTGATCTATTTCATCTGGCTTATGTTTGCGGCCGTGTCGTCGAATCATTCCGACCGGATCGAACAGGGATTGGGCCGGACGCTCTATTTCTTTCTCTTGCCAATTCTGGCCGGATTGCCGTTTCTTTATTGGGGCTGGCGGCAGACGGTGTTCGGCGCGGCGCTGGCCGTGATGCACCAAATCGTCTGGGGGACACTTCGGCCGCAGATGGCCGGGCTGATCAATACCGAGGTCGCCGCTTCCGTGCGGGCGACGGTATTGTCGGTGGCCGGGCTGGGGTCGTCGCTGGTTTATGTTTTGGCCGCGGCGCTGATCGGCGGCATGGCCGACCGTCAGGGACTGCCGACGGCGGTGTTGTACCTGGGTGCGGCCATGATCGTCATCGGCCTCGTCGCCGCGGTTCCGTTGATCCGCCGCAATCACCGGCCGACCGTGAATAAAGCACGATTGCATCATCCTCTATAGCGCGGGGAGGTCATATGCGTTACTCTGTGAAAGCGATTCTGTTGACCATGGCGGGCGTGATAGTCATCATCCTGCCGGCCTGCGGAGGGGGAGGTCACACGGGGACGAAGGCCTATCGCGTGCGGGCCGACGCTTACATCAAGCGTGACACCCTGGGATTCGTCATCGACACCACCCGCATCCCCGAAACACCCTCCTTGCCGGCGGCTATCGCCTCGGCCGCCGATGGCGACACGCTGGTGCTCGATGCCGGGCTGTACTTCTCCCAGCCGAAACCGTTTGTCGATCCTCTCTGCGGCAACTGCACCGACCAGAAAACCCCCGTGGCTGCCTCGACCGGCTTCGTCATCCCCGGTAAATCGCTGGTCATCATCGGCGCCGGCAGAGACTCCACCGCGCTGGTCACCCGCGCCGGGTATGGCCTCTATATCGAGAACTCCCCGGATGTCCATCTGATTGGTCTGGCCGTCACCGGCGGCGTGCGGGATACCAGCGGCAACGCCACCGATGCCGCCGTGGTGGTGCGCGGCAGCCGCGTTTCCATCGAC